>JAPLAT010000559.1 GCA_026393175.1 Pseudonocardiales bacterium | reverse complement strand
ACGGCGCCCGCGCTCGCTCCCGCGCCGTGGCGCGACGTCGAGTGGGGGCGGTGACCGTGGCCGCCCCCCGACCCACGCCCGCCCGCCCCGTCCCCGCACCCCGGTCGCCCGGCCGCCCGGTGCTGGCCCTCGACCACTCCTCGGAGCTGGGCGGGGCCGAGATCGGCCTGGGCCACCTCGCCGCCGAGCTGGGCGGGCGGATGGCCGTCGCCCTGCTCCGCGAGGGTCCGTTCGCGGAGCGGCTGCGGGAGCGGGGCACCGAGCCGTTCCTGCTCGACCCCGATCCCGGTGCCGTCGCGGACGCCGTCGGCAGGGAGGCGTCGGTGCTCTCCGGGGCGACCGCGCTGCTCCGGCAGGCGGCGCGGATCCGGCCCCGGCTGCTCGCGGCGCTCGCCGACACCGGCGCGGACGTGCTCGTGTGCAACTCGCTGCGCTCCGCCGTCCTGGCGGCGCTGTGCCGGCTGCCCCGCCGCGTCCGGTGCGTGGTGATGGTCCGCGACGGCCTGCGCCCGCCCTACCTGAGTCCGGTCCGGGCCGCCGCGGCGCGGGCCGCCGTCGCGGTGGCGGGGCACGCCGTGGTCGCCAACTCGGCCTGGACGGCCGACACGCTGCGGCCCTCGCTGCGCGTGCGCGTCGCGCCGCCGGTGATCGGGCGGGAGTTCTTCACCGAGCCGGTCCCGCGACCGGCCGGAGCGGTGCCCCGGGTGCTGCTGCTCGGCCGCATCGCCCGCTGGAAGGGCCAGCTCGTCGGCCTCGCCGCCGCCGAGCTCGTGCGGCCCGGCCTGCCGTTCGCGCTGACGGTCGCGGGTGGCGCCTGGTTCGGCGAGGACGCCTACCTCGCCGAGGTGCGGGCCGCCGCCCGGGCCGCCCGCGGGCCCCGGCCGGAGCTGCTCGGCCACGTCACCGACGTGCGGTCGCTCATCGACGCGCACGACGTCGTCCTGCACACCTCCACCGTGCCCGAGCCCTTCGGGCAGGTCGTCGTGCAGGCCATGGCCCGCGGTCGGGTGATCGTCGCCGCCGACGCGGGCGGGCCCGCCGAGATCGTCACCGGCGGCACGGGGCGGCTGTACCGGCCCGGCGACCCCCGCTCGCTCGCCGCCGTCCTGGACGAGGTGCTCGCCGACGAGCGGTTGCGCCACGAGCTGGGCACGCGGGCCCGCGTCCGTGCGGACGCCTTCGGCCCGGACCGCGCGGTCCGGGCCTTCACCGATGTCGTCGACGCCCTCCAGGGAGCCCGGTCATGAAGGTCGCACTCGCCCACGACTACCTCACCCAGCGCGGCGGGGCCGAGCGTGTGGTCCTCGAGTTCTGCCGCGCGCACCCGGGCGCGCCGCTGCACACCTCGGTCCACGACCCCGGGGGGACCTACCCCGAGTTCGCCGACGTCGACGTGCGGTGCGGGCCGCTGCAACGGCTCGCCGCGGTGCGCCGCGACCCCCGCCTCGCCCTGCCCCTGCTGGCCCCGGCCTGGGACCGCACCCGGGTGACCGGGGACCCGGACGTCCTGCTGATCAGCAGCAGCGGGTGGGCGCACGGCATCGCCGCCCCGCCGGACCTGCCCCGGGTCGTGTACTGCCACAACCCGCCGCGCTGGCTGCACCAGCCCGACATCTACCTCACCTCGCCCGCGCACCGCCTCGCGATGCGGCTGCTGCGCGGCCGGCTGGTCGAGTGGGACCGCCGCGCCGCCTCCCGGGCGCACACCTACCTCGCCAACTCCCGCGCGGTCGCCCGCCGCATCGAGCGGGCCTACGGCATCGAGGCCCGCGTCGTGCACCCCCCGGTCGTCGTCGACCCGGCCGGTCCGCGGTCACCCGTCCCCGGGGTGGCGCCCGGCTTCTTCCTCACGGTCAGCCGGGCCCGCGGCTACAAGAACGTGGCCCGGGTGGCCGAGGCCGTCGCCGGTGTCCCCGGCGCCGAGCTCGTCGTGATCGGGTCGGGGCGCCCGCGCACCGACGCCGAGCGGGCCCCGAACGTGCGCTGGCTGGGCCGGGTCGGCGAGGCCGAGCTGCGCTGGCTCTACGCCCACGCGACGGCGCTGGTCACCGTCGCGTTCGAGGACTTCGGGCTCACCCCGCTGGAGGCGAACGCGTTCGGCACACCGGTGGCGGCGCTCCGGGCGGGCGGGCACCTCGACTCCGTCGTGGAGGGGGTCACCGGCAGCTGGATCGCGGAGCCGACCGCGGCCGCCGTGCGCGACACGCTGCGGACGCTGCCCTCCTTCGACCCCGCCGCGCTGCGGGCCCACGCCGCGCGGTTCTCCGTCGACCGGTTCCGGCGCACCGTCGACGACACGCTGCGCGCGGCCGCCGGGCTGCTCCCCGTCCCCGCGCCGCGGCAGGGGCCGACCGCGGGCGTGCCGTCCCCGCGGGCGGCGTGAGGCCGTGATGACCGCACCGTCGGGACGGTTGCGCCGGGCGGCGCGGGCGGGCCGCCTGCTGGGCTCGTTCGGCCTCGTCCCGGTGCTCGCCGTGGTGACCCCGCTGCTCGTCGTGCCGGTGATCTCCCGGACGGCCGGTGCCGAGGGGGTGGTCGCGACCGCGGTCGGCCAGTCCGTCGGCGCCGTCGCGGGCATCGCGGTGGCGCTGGGCTGGCCCCTGACCGGCCCGGCGCGGGTGGCGCGGGCCCACGACCCCCGGGACCGGGCCCGCATCTGGGCCGACAGCGTCCGCACCCGGCTGCGCGTCCTCGCCGTCCTCGGGCCGGCGGCCGCGCTGGTCGCCGCCCTGCTGGTGACCGAGTACCGGTGGGCGGCGGCGCTGGGCGGGACGGCGTTCGCCTGCTACGGCCTGACCGCGGCGTGGTTCTACTCCGGCAGCGGCGACGCCCGCGGCATCGTCGTCGCCGACACGCTGCCGCGGGTCGCGGCGACCGTCGCGGCCGCCGGGGCCCTGGCCGTCGGCGCCCCGCTGGCGACCTACCCGGCGCTGCTGCTGGTCGCCGTCGCCGCCTCCCTGCTGCTCACCACGCACCGGGTGACCGGCCGCTGGCGGGTGGCGCGCACCGGGGACCCGGCGCTGCGCGACCAGTTGCCGGCGACCGGGTCGCGGCTGCTGCACGGGCTGTACGCGATGGGCTCGGTCTCGGTCGTGGCGGCCCTGTCCGCCCCCGCGGCGTTCCCGTTCGCCGCCTACCACCGCGTGCAGAAGCCCGCCCTGGGCGCCACGGCGGCGTTGTCGCAGGCCGTGGTGGCCTGGATCGGCGCCGCCGAGGGCGCGCGACGGTGGGCGCGGCAACGGGCCGCGCTGGCGGTCGACACGATCGTCGCCCTGCTCGCCGGCCTCGCGGTGTACCTGGCGCTGCCGCTGCTGCTGCGGATCCTGTTCGGCGACCTCATCATCGCGGACCCGGTGCTCGGTGCCGTGGCCGCCGCGGGGGTCGCCACCGGCACCCTGGCCCGCTGCCTGCAGCAGCACGGGTTGCTCCTGTCCGGCGACGAGCGGTTCACGACCCGGTTGCTGGCGGTCCAGTCGGCGCTGTCCGTCGTGGCGCTGGTCGCGGTCGTCGTGCCGTTCGGGGTGCTGGGCGCGCTCGTGGTGTTCGCGGTCGGGGAGGGCGTGTTCTGCCTCGCCGCCGCGGTGCGGCTGGGCCTGCTCGGGAGGGGGGACCGTGGCTGACCCGCCCGCCCCCGTCGCGGTCCGTGGTGCGGTCCCGCTGGTCCGCGTGGCCGCGGGCGCGGGGGCCGCCGCCCTCGCGCTCCCCGCGGCCTCCGGGATCCGTCCGTGGCCCTCGGGCGCCCTCGCCCTGGCCACGGTCGTGGTCTGCGTGGTGGGCCTGGTCGCGGCGTGCGACCGGGGGACCCGGCCCGCCCAGCTGGTGTTCTGGGCGTTCACCCTCGCCTGGCTCGGCGTCGCGCCGCTCCACCAGCTCGCCGTCGGCCGGGTGGCCTGGGGCGACTCCACGCTGCTCGACCGCACCGGCGCCGTCCTCACCGCGCAGGCGTTGCTCCTGCTCTCACTGCTCGCGTTCGCCGCGGGCGGTGCCGCCTGCGGCCGCGGCCGGGTGCGGCACGAGCCCCTGGACCGGGACCGGCTGCGGCGCGCGGCGGGCGCGGTCCTCGCGCTCGCCCTGGTCCTGCTCCCGCTCGCCGCGGCGGCCGGGGGAGGATTCGCGAGCCTGTTCGTCAGCCGGCAGGAGCGGTCCGCGGCGATCGACGCCGCCGGGGTCGTGGGCGCCGACGGCGGGGCCGCGCTCGGGCTGGTGAAGCTGCTGCCCGCGGCGCTGGCCACCGTCGGCTGCTACGCCGCGATCCTCGCCCTGCGCGCCGAGGTCCGGCGGCGCGGCCCGGGGGAGTGGCGCGTCCGGTTCGCGGTCGCGGCGTCGGCCGGGGTCGCGCTGCTGCTGGCCTACAGCAACCCCGTCGCCAACTCGCGTTTCGTCAGCTTCGCCGCGATCGGGTGCTGCGCGCTGGCGGCCCTGCAGCCGCGCGGCGCCCGGGCCGGCGCGGTGCTCGCCGTGGGCGCCGTCGCCGGTCTGCTGTTCGCCTACCCGCTGCTCTACGCGCTGCGCAAGCCGACCGGCCTGGCAGGCGACGCGCCGTTCTCCCTCGACGACTGGACGGGGGTGGACTTCGACGGGTTCCAGCAGTGGGTGAACACGGTGCTCCACGTCGGCGAGCGCGGCCACGAGGGCGGCGCGACGATCGCGTCGGCGCTGCTGTTCTTCGTGCCCCGCTCGCTGTGGGAGGGCAAGGCCCGGCCTGCCTCGATCACCGTCGCGGAGTCCCGCGGCTACGCCTTCACCGACCTGTCGCTGCCGGTGTCGGCCGAGCTGTACCTCAACCTCGGCGTCGCCGGGACGGTCGTCGGGATGGCGGTGCTGGGCGCGGTGTGGGCCCGGCTCGACCACGCCTGGCTGACCGCGCCGACGTCGCTGCCCGCGCTGCTGGCGCCCGTCGTGGCGACCCAGCAGTTCGGCCTGATCCGCGGACCGATGGGCTCGCTGGCACCCGTCATCGGTTCGGTCCTGCTGCTGTCGGTCGCGGTGGTGGCCTACGCACGGTGCCGGCACGGAGAGGAACGAGAATGACGATCATCAGCACCTACCGGGCCGCGCTCGCCGCGCTGCCGGTGGGCACCCGCAGGCGGCTGCTCTACGCGAAGGCCCACCGCAGGCCCGGCCGGCTGGCCCGCCCACGCCGGTTCACCGAGAAGGTCAACTGGCGGATCCTGCACGACCGCCGCCCCGAGCTGGCGTGGACCTGCGACAAGCTCGCGATGAAGCACTACGCGGAGCACTCCGCCGCCGGGGCCCGGGTCGCGCGCACGCTGTGGTCGGGCACCGACGTCCGCGAGCTCGCCGGGCTGGACCTGCCGAAGCGCTGGGTGCTCAAGCCGAACCACCGCAGCGCGACCGTGCACCTCGGCGAGGGCGACCCCGACGTGGACGCGCTCCTCGCGCTCACCGAGGGCTGGCTGACCAGTTTCCAGGCCGAGGGGCTGGGCGAGTGGGCCTACGGGCGGGCCCGGCCGCTGCTGCTCGTCGAGGAGTGGATCGGGGAGGGGGCGGACCCGCCGGCCGACTACAAGTTCTTCGTCTTCCGCGGTCGTCCGGCGCTGGTCCAGGTCGACACCAGCCGCTTCGCCGGGCACCGCCGGCGGCTGTACTGGCCGGACTGGACGCCGGTCGACGTGGCGCTGCGCTGGCCGCTCGGCCCGCAGGTCGAGCGGCCCGAGCGGCTCGCGGAGATGGTGCGGGCGGCCGCGGTGCTGGGCGAGCCGTTCGACTTCATGCGCATCGACCTCTACGACGACGGCCGCGAGGTCTGGTTCGGCGAGACCACCCCGTACCCCAGCGGCGGGCTGTCCCGCTTCGAGCCGTCCTGGCTCGACGAGGCCCTCGGATCGCTGTGGACGCTGCCGGAGGTGGGCCCGTGACCGCCCGGCACGGACTGGCGCTCCTCCTCGCGGCCGCGGCGGCCGCGGGCGGCTGCGCGGCACCCGCACCCGCGACGCTCCCGGCGGCGACCGCCCCGGCCGGGGCGGAGCGGCTGGTGTTCGCGCACTACTTCACGCCCTACCCGCTCTCGCCCGACAACGCCCCGGCGCAGGAGGACTACTACACCCGCGAGTACCTCGACCCGGACGGCGAGGACGGCCGCCACGCCGCCTACGGCGGGCTGCTGCGGGACCGGCCGGTGCCCGTCCCGCCGGGCCCCGACGCGTCGTGGGAGCTCGCCAACCACATGACCGAGATCCGGCAGGCCCAGGCCGCGGGCATCGACGGGTTCACCGCGAACATGCTCGCGGTCGAGGGCGTCTACGCCGACCGGGTCGCCTCGCTCGTGCGGGCCGCCGACGAGCTCGACACCGGCTTCCGCATCGTCCTGATGCCCGACGCGGCCGTGCTCGACCCCGAGGACGGCGACGAGCTGGTCGACCTGGTCGGCGAGCTGCTGGCCCACGACTCCCTCCACCGGCTCGACGACGGCAGGCTCGTCGTGGCGCCGTTCCACCCGGAGCGCTTCGGCGCGGACTGGTGGGCGGGCTGGATGGCCGACGTGCGCGACGAGCTGGGCGTCGAGGTCGCCCTGGTCCCGTGCTTCCTCGACTACCGCGCGAGCATCGACGACTTCGCGCCGATCAGCCACGGCGTCTCCCGCTGGGGGGACCGCAGCCCCGCGGGCAGCGCCGACGGGCTCGCCTACGCCCGCGACGCCCGCGAGCGCGGCCTGCGCTGGATGCAGCCGGTCTCGGTGCAGGACGTGCGCCCGGCACAGGGCGTCTTCGACGAGGCCGGCAACACCGAGCAGCTGCGGCTGACCGTCGAGCAGGCCGTCGGGTCACGGGCCGAGTGGGTGCAGCTGATCACCTGGAACGACTACGCGGAGGGCACCCAGATCGCGCCGTCGGTGCACCACGGCACGGCGCTGCTCGACGCCGTCGCCGTGCTCCTGCAGGAGTACCGGACGGGCCGGCCGCCGACGATCACCCGGGACGTGCTGGTCGTGTCCCACCGGGTGCACGCCTCGGACGCCGTGCCCGCCCGCCAGCCCGAGCTCGCCGAGCTGAGGGAGGGCAGCAGCCCGGTCCGCGACGAGGTGGAGGTGCTGGCCTTCCTCACCGCGCCCGCGGAGGTGACGGTCCGCTCGGGCGGGAGCGAGACCCGCGAGCGGCTGCCGGCCGGGGTGTCCACCACCCGGGCGCCGCTGGCCCCGGGCGCGGTCGGCGCCGTCGCCGTGCGCGACGGCGCCGTCGTCGCCTCGGTGGCGTCACCGTGGCCCGTCGTCACCGACCCCGCGGTGCAGGACCTCGGCTACCGGTTCACGAGCAGCGCACCGCGCGATCCGTACGCCGGTGCGGTGACGCCCGGGCGGTGAGGACCCGGGGGCCCGCGCCGGCGGGTGGACCGGGACGGGGCCCGTCCCGTCCCGGTCCACCGGTTCAGCCCTCGGCGCGGGAGCGGAACCCCCGCAGCCGCAGGCTGTTGGCGACGACGAACACCGAGCTGAACGCCATCGCGGCACCGGCGATCATCGGGTTGAGCAGCCCCATCGCCGCCAGGGGCAGGGCGGCCACGTTGTAGGCGAAGGCCCAGAACAGGTTGCCCTTGATCGTGCCCAGGGTGCGGCGGGACAGCCGGATCGCGTCGGCGACGGCGCGCAGGTCGCCGCGGACTAGCGTGATGTCGCTCGCCTCGATCGCGACGTCGGTGCCGGTGCCCATCGCGAGGCCGAGGTCGGCCTGGGCGAGCGCCGCGGCGTCGTTGACGCCGTCGCCGACCATGGCCACGACCTTGCCCTCGTCCTGGAGCCGCTTCACGACGTCGAGCTTGTCGGCGGGCAGCACCTCGGCGATCACCTGGTCGATGCCGACCTCGGCGGCGACCGCGTGGGCCACCGTCGCGTTGTCGCCGGTGAGCAGCACCGGCGTCAGGCCCAGGTCCCGGAGCTGGGCGACGGCCTGCTCCGAGGTGGGTTTGACGGTGTCGGCGACGGCGAGCACGGCCCGGGCGGCCCCGTCCCAGGCGACGGCGATCGCGGTGTGCGCGCGCTCGTCGGCCGTGGCCCTGGCCGCCGCCAGCTCCGCGGTCAGCGGCTGGCTCCACCGCTCCAGAAGCGCCGGGCGCCCGACGAGCACGGCGTGGCCGTCGACGACCCCCTGCACCCCGAGGCCCTCGACGTTGGCGAAGTCCTCGACGGCGGGCAGCGCACCCAGCCGCTCCCGGGCGCCCGCGGCGACGGCGGCGGCGATCGGGTGCTCCGAGGCGCTCTCCAGCGCCCCGGCCAGCCGCAGCACCTCGTCGGCGTCGACGCCCTCGGCGGCGTGCACCGACACCAGGCTCATCCGGCCCGTCGTGACGGTGCCGGTCTTGTCCAGCACCACGGTGTCGACCCGCCGGGTGGACTCCAGCACCTCGGGGCCCTTGATGAGGATGCCCATCTGGGCGCCCCGCCCGGTGCCGACCAGCAGCGCCGTCGGTGTCGCGAGCCCGAGCGCGCAGGGGCAGGCGATGATCAGCACCGCGACCGCGGCGGTGAAGGCCGCCGCCGCGCCCGCGCCGGTGCCGAGCCAGAACCCCAGCGTCGTCACGGCGAGCGCGATGACGATCGGCACGAACACCCCGGAGATGCGGTCGGCGAGGCGCTGCACGTCGGCCTTGCCGTTCTGGGCGTCCTCCACCAACCTCGCCATCTGCGCGAGCTGGGTGTCGGCGCCGACCCGGGTGGCGCGCACGACGAGCCGGCCACCCGCGTTGACCGTGGCGCCGACGACGGTGTCGCCGGGCCGGACCTCGACCGGCACGGACTCGCCGGTGAGCATCGAGGCGTCGACGGCCGAGCTGCCCTCCTCCACGACGCCGTCGGTGGCGAGCTTCTCCCCGGGCCGCACGACGAACAGGTCGCCCACCGCGAGCTGCGCGGTCGGGATCCGGACCTCGACACCCTCCCGCAGGACGGCGACGTCCTTGGCGCCGAGCTCGAGCAGCGCCCGCAGCGCGGCCCCGGCCCGGCGCTTGGAGCGGGCCTCGAAGTAGCGCCCGGCCAGGATGAAGGTCGTGACGCCCGCGGCGACCTCGAGGTAGATGTTCGCCGCCCCGTCGGAGGGGGCGATGGTGAGCTCGAACGGGTGCGTCATGCCCGGGACGCCCGCGGTGCCGAGGAACAGCGCGTACAGCGACCACGCCAGCGCCGCGAGGGTGCCGAGCGAGATCAGCGTGTCCATCGTGGCCGCGCCGTGGCGCAGGTTCGTCCAGGCGGCGCGGTGGAACGGCAGTGCGCCCCACACGACGACCGGGGCGGCCAGGGCGAGCGAGAGCCACTGCCAGTAGGTGAACTGCAGCGGCGTGATCATCGCCATGGCGACGACCGGGACCGACAGCACGGCGCTGACGATCAGCCGCGTGCGCAGCGCACGCACCCGGTCGTCGTCGGCGGACCCCGGCCCGGAGCCGGTGTCCGCGCCGTCGGGGTCGCCGCTGCTGCGCGGCGGCTCGGGCAGCCGGGCGGTGTAGCCGGCCTGCTCGACCGCGGCGACCAGTGCGGCGCTGTCGACGCCCTCCGCGTAGCTGACCTTCGCCTTCTCCGTGGCGTAGTTGACCGTGGCGGTGACGCCGTCGAGCTTGTTGAGCTTGCGCTCGATGCGGTTCGCACACGAGGCGCAGGTCATGCCGCCGATCGAGAGTTCGATGTCGGTGGCGCCCGCCGGGGCGCCGGTGGTGGTGCTCACGTGTCCTCCTCCGCGCTCAGTGGCCGTGGCCGTCGGCGCCGTGCGCCGGGGCCGCCGGGTCGGTCGGGGCGCCGGCGGCGGTCCCGGTCGGCACGGTGAACTCCGCGGTGCGGACCCTGCCCTCGTGCTGGAAGTCCAGGAACAGCCGGTAGACCCCGGCCGACGGGACCTCGGCGACGAACTCGACCTGCGGCCCGGCCGGGGTGACGCCGTCCCCCGGCGCTCCCTCGGGATGGACGTGCAGGTAGGCCAGGTCGCCCTCGCGCAGCGCGACCAGGTGCCCGTAGGCGGCCAGGTACGGCTGCAGGTCGGTGACCGGGACGCCGTCACGGCTCACGGTCAGCGTCACCGGGGACGCCTGCCCCGGCACGAGGTCGCCGCCGAGCTCGACGGTGTACCCGTCGACCTGCGCGGTGCGGCCGGGGGTGTGCGTGACCGGCTCGTACACACCCGGCACGGAGACGTCGACGCCGAGGGTGGTGGGCTCGCCACCGGTGGGCGCGAAGTCGGCGAAGGCCCGGTAGGAGCCGCCGGCCGGGAGCGCCAGGGGGGTGCTCCACGTGCCGTCGGCCGACATCTCCGGGTGCACGTGCTGGAAGCCGGTGGTGTCGCGGCGGACGACGATGAGGTGCATGCGCTTGTCGTGCTCGACGTCGAAGGCGGTGACGGGCGCGCCGTCGGGGCCGGTGACGACGAAGGAGAAGGTTCCGTCGGTGGGCGTCGGGTCGGTGGGCGTGAGGGTGTAGCCGCCCCTGCTCGACGCCAGCCCGGCGGGCTGGTCCGGCGTCGTCCCCGCGACGGTGCCGCTGTGGTCGTCCCCGTGCCCGGCGTCCTCGCCGCCGGGCATCGCACCGTGCTCGCCGGGGGCGGCGGCCGCGGTGGTGAGGGGACCGACAGCGGTTCCGGTCGCCCACCCTGCCGTGAGGAGCAGGGCGAGCGCCGCACCGTAGGCGGAGAGCTTCGCTGCTGTGTTCATGGTCCTTCCTTGCCGTTGGTCCGGTGCGCGGCGGTCAGGCCGCGAGTCGGTATCCGGCCTCCTCGACGGCGGCGCGCACGTCCGCCGTCCCGACCGGGGCGGTGCTGGTGACGGTGACCGCGCCGGTGGGCAGGTCGACCGCGACGGCCGTGACGCCGTCGATCTCGCTGATCTCCTCGGTGACCGAGGCGACGCAGTGGTCGCAGGTCATCCCGGTGACGGTGAAGGTGCTGGTCTCGCTCATGTCGGTTCCTCCTCGTGCTGTGTCAGGACTGGACGTCAGGACTTGACCAGGCGCGCGATCGCGGCGCTGGCCTCGGCGACCTTCTGGTCGGCCACCGCGCCGCCCTCGGCCGCGGCCTGGGTGACGCAGTGCCTAAGGTGCTCGTCGAGCAGGCCCAGGGCCACGGCCTCCAGCGCCTTGGTGGCGGCCGAGACCTGGGTGAGCACGTCGATGCAGTACTTGTCGTCCTCGATCATCTTCGCGATGCCGCGGACCTGGCCCTCGATGCGGCGCATCCGCTTGAGGTAGGCGTCCTTGTCGCCGGTGTACCCGTTCATGGATCCTCCCGTCGTCGTCCCGCCCGACAATACCCTAGGGGGGTAGCGTAGACAACGCGGCGGTCCCGCGCCGCCCGGCCGCCGACGACGTCACGGAGGACCCGGTCGGTCCGCCCCCGCCGCGACGCGCCGGGCGGCGGGCACGGCCGTGCGGCGGCCCAGGGTGAGCGCGGCGACCAGGGCGCCGACGGCGGCGATCACGGCGGCACCGGTGAAGGCGGCCGAGTAGCCGCCGGTCAGCGCGGGCAGGTCGCCGAGCGCGTCGGCGCCCAGGCTCGTCGCCACCGCGGTGATCGCGGCCAGCCCGAGGGCGGAGCCGATCTGGTAGCTGGTGTTGACGATCCCCGAGGCGAGGCCGCCCTCCTCGGGCCGGGCCGCGGACAGGGCGGTGCCCAGGGTGGGGATGAACGCCATCGACATGCCCAGCGCCGCCACGAGCGAGGCGGGCAGCACGTCGACCCAGAAGCTCCCGTCGGGCCGGACGAGCGCCAGCCAGCCCATCCCGGCGGCCAGCGTGGCCAGGCCGCCGACCGTCGTCGCCGGGGCGCCGAACCGGGCGATGAGGCGCGGTGCCAGCGCGATCATGCCGATCATGATCACGATCGTCATCGGCAGCAGCGCCGCGCCGCTGGGGAACGCGGTGTAGCCCAGCACCTGCTGCAGGTAGAGGTTGAGGAAGAACCACATCGGGATCCAGGCCGCGCCCAGCAGCAGTTGTGCGACGTTCGCGGCGGCCAGGTCCGGGGCGCGGAGGATGCCCAGGCGCATCAGCGGCTCGCGGCGGCGTGCCTGGAGGGCGACGAACGCGGCGAGCAGCAGGATCGCGCCGCCCAGGCTCAGCAGGGTCTCCGCGGAGACCAGGCCGGCGTCGGGGGCCCGGACGATGCCGTAGACGGCCAGGCCGAGGCCCGCGGTGACGGTGAGCGCCCCTGCGACGTCGACCGAACCGCGCCGCGCGCCGCCCGCCGGCATCAGGACCGGGGTGACGGCCAGGACGATCAGGGCGATCGGGACGTTGAGGTAGAACACCCACGGCCAGCTCAGGTACTCGGTGATCACGCCGCCGAGGAACACCCCGGCGGTGCCACAGGCCGGGGCGGCGGCACCGTAGAGCGCGAGCGCCCTCGTCCGCTCCCCGGGCTCGGAGCCGAACAGCATCATCAGCAGGGTGAGCGCGGCGGGGGCGATCAGTGCGGCCCCGGCGCCCTGCACGGCGCGGCCGGCCAGCTCCCAGCCCGCCGTGCCGGCGGCGCCGGCGAGGACCGAGCCGACCAGCAGGACCGCCCAGCCCGCGCCGAACACGCGGCGGGCGCCGAGCAGGTCCGACAGCCTGCCCCCGAGCAGCAGCAGGCCGCCGAACGCCACCACGTAGGCGTTGAACACCCAGGACAGACCTTCCGGGGAGAACCCCAGGTCCGCCTGCATCTCCGGCAGGGCCACCCCGATGATCGAGGTGTCCATGATGACCATGAACTGGGCCGCGGCGATGACCGCGAGGCCCCACCCGCGCCTGGTCCGCGAGCGACGTTCGGGATCGGACATTGCGATACTCCTAACCGGTAGGGGGTATGTGACGAGCGGACCGTAGCACCGGTGCGGCGGCGCCGGGGGCGAGGTCACCCGATGGGACCAGTACCCCCGGGGGGTAAGGG
>JAPLAT010000636.1 GCA_026393175.1 Pseudonocardiales bacterium | reverse complement strand
CGAGCCGCTGCCCGCCGACCACCCGTTCCGCACCATGCCGACGGTGCTCGCCACACCGCACCTGGGCTACGTCACCCGGCGCACCTACGAGGTCTTCTACACCGAGGCGGTCGAGGACATCGTCGCCTTCCTCGCCGGGCGCCCGGTCCGGACCCTCACCTGAGGCCCGGCCGAGCGAGGGTCGCCACGGTCGGGCCGGGTGGCGGCGAGATCGCGGGGAGTCGGGTCCGAGGGCACACTGCCGGGGGGTGGAGGTGGGAGATGGCGACCGACGACGAGCGGGCACGGTGGGCCCGGTACTGGGACCGCTCGGCCCCGCGCACGGACTCCGCGATGCGCAGGCTGGACCGGCTGCTGTTCAAGGACAGCCGGGCGTGGGTCTGCGGGCGGGCCCGCGGCGAGGTGCTCGAGGTCGCCGTCGGCACCGGGCTGAACCTGCCGCACTACCCCGCCGACGTCGCCCTGCGGGGCGTCGACCTCAGCCCGCGGATGGTGGAGCTCACCCGCGACCGCGCCGCCGCGCTGGGCCGCCGGATCGACCTGTGGGTCGGCGACGCCGAGGCGCTCGACCTGCCCGACGCCTCCGTCGACACCGTGGTGTGCACGTTCTCCCTCTGCGGCATCCCGGACCACCGGCGGGCCGTCGCGGAGATGGTGCGGGTGCTGCGGCCCGGCGGCCTGCTGCTGCTCGCCGACCACGTCGCCGCCGCCCGGGCGCCGCTGCGCGCGGTGCAGCGGCTCACCGAGATGGCGTCGGTGCCGCTGATGGGCGAGCACTTCCGGCGCCGCCCGGCCGACGAGGTCGTCGGGCTCGGGCTGGAGGTGCTGGCCCGCGAGCGGTTCGCCGCCGGGGTCGTCGAGCGGATCGCCGCGCGCGTCCCCGGACGGGCCTGACGGGCCCCGGTCGGCCACTCGCAGCGCACTGCGTGGTGCTGCGCGGGGTCCACATCGCCTCGGGAGTCGTCGCGGCGATGTCGGTGGTACGCGACGGCCTGCCCGGCGAGGTCGTCGCGGTCGGCCGCGCACGTGTGGGCCACGGCGCCGGTCCGGTGGTCGCGGCCCCGGACGCGCGGCTCTCGGTCGCGAGATCCACCGGGGGCCTGGCCCCGGACATGAAAGGGCACCACCGTGCTGCCGGACCTTCTCGGCCGCGACGGCGCCGGCGAGCTGACCGCGCTCGTCCGGCCTCAGCCCGGGGCGGCGACGGCGCCCAGCACCGCCTCGGCGAACGCCGCGGGATCCTCGGCGTGCGCCAGGTGCCCGACGCCCGGGATGCGCCGCGTGCGGACCTGCGGAGCTGCCCGCACGACCCGGTCGTGCAAGGTGGTGTACCACTCCCGGCTCTCGGCACCGAGCAGCCAGGTGACCGGGAAGGGAACGTCCGCGATCCGGGAGCTCGGCAGGTGCTCCATCATCAGCCCGAACGGGTGTGGGTCCAACTCGGCCAGGACCACCGCGGCGTTGCCGGCCAGTTCCTCGCGGGCCGCGACCGGCAGCCGGTCGTAGCCGTTGGTGCCGTCGCGCAGCGCCGAGGCCCACCGGAAGAACGCCGCGGCGGCGTCCCGACGCCGCCCGCGCAGCTGCGCGACCTTGGCCCGGCCCAGTGCGACCAGCATGTCCGGGGTGGCGCCGCGCAGCCCGTGCCACGGCGCCTCCAGCACGACGAGCGAGCGGAACAGCTCCGGGCGGGCGAGCGCCAGCGCGAGGGCGGTGTTGCCGCCGGAGCTCCAGCCGAACACGTGCGCAGGCGCGCCGGCGTGCTCCAGGACGGCGGCCAGGTCCGCCACGTGCACGCGGTAGTCGCGGACCGCGCGATGCCGGGAGCGGCCGTAGCCGCGCCGGTCGTAGGCGAGCACGCGGTACCCGCCCTCGGCCAGGTCGGCGACCGACCGGCCCCAGGACGACGCCTGCGCCCCCGTCCCGTGCACGAGCACGAGCGGGGCGCCCGTGCCGTGCTCGTCGGCCACCAGCTCCGCGCCCCGTACCGGGATCCGGACCATCCCGACCTCCTCGTGTGACATCGTCATGGACCGTCGCCGGCGTAGTGTCGCACGATCGATCTGCGGGCCCTGCCGCGCCGAGGGCGCGTCCGGCGCGTGAGGTGGACACCATCGGGCCAGGGGTGACCGGGAATCCCGACCACGTCACTCTCACCCGCACGTCCTCAGCGGTCACCGGGACCCGGCGGATCGCCGTCGGCAGGTCAGTCCGCGACCAGCCCCACGGTGCGCAGGAGCACCAGGCGCAGCAGTCGGGCGGTCTGGGCGGGCGGCTCGGTCTTGCGGTTGAGGGAGCGCACGAGCAGCAGGTTGACCACCGACCCGCCGATCTCCGCGGCGCTCGGTTCGGGCAGCAGCTCCCCGCTCTCCTGGCCGTGGCGGACGAGCCGGACCAGCGCGGCGGGCAGCGGCGCGAGGTTGCGCGGGTCCTGGTCGTCGGTGCGGTCCGGGGTCAGCCCGGTCCGGATCGTGTACTCCAGCACGGCCGCGGTGAACGCCGAGGTCAGGCCGCGGTGGTAG
>JAPLAT010000210.1 GCA_026393175.1 Pseudonocardiales bacterium | reverse complement strand
CGGTCCCCTCGGCCGGGCGCTGGGTGCCGCCGACGGGCGGGCGCAGCGCCGGGACGGGCCGCTCGGTGGTGCGGGGCGGGGCGGCGGCCCGTGGCGGGGCGGCCGCGGCCCCCAGCGCCGCGACGAAGGCCGAGCAGCTGGGGAACCGGTGGCCCGGGTCCTTCGCCGCGGCCCGGGCGATCACGTCGTCCACCGCGGCCGGCAGGCCCGCCCGCAGCAGGCCGGGCCGGGGCGGGTCGGCGACGAGGTGGGCGTAGATCACCGCGGCGTTGTCGTCGCGCGGGTAGGG
Organism: Pseudonocardiales bacterium; assembly: GCA_026393175.1. Lineage (GTDB taxonomy): Bacteria > Actinomycetota > Actinomycetes > Mycobacteriales > Pseudonocardiaceae > Pseudonocardia. Next base: position 24,632 of record JAPLAT010000210.1, on the reverse strand, counting down.
CACCTGCCCGGTGAGCCCGCGGAACGCGAGGCAGGCCAGGCCGTACTGGTCGGAGCGCCCGTCGAGCCACCGGCCCTGGATCTGCTCGGGGGAGGAGTACTGCAGCGTGCCGACGTACTGGCCGACCGTCGTGAGACCGCTGTCGGCCGCGCCCTTGGCGATGCCGAAGTCGCACAGGTACACCTGGCCGGACCGCGACCTCCCCGGCCGGGCGACGAGGATGTTGCCGGGCTTGACGTCGCGGTGCACCAGCCCGGCCTCGTGGACGGCGTCGAGGGCGTCGGCGACCGGGGCGAGCAGCGCGCAGAGCCGCTCGACGGGCAGCGGTCCCTCGCGCTGCAGCACGGCGCCGAGGTCGTCGCCCTCGACGAAGCGCATCGACAGGTACAGGACGCCGCTCTCGTGCCCGGCGTCGTAGATCGGCACGACGGCGGGGTGCTCCAGGCTGGCGGCGATGGCGGCCTCCCGCTCGAACCGCCGCCGGTACTCCGCGTCGGCCGCCAGCGCCGGGGGCAGCACCTTGAGCGCGACCGTCCGCCGCAGGTGCAGGTGCGTCGCCCGGTAGACGACCCCCATCCCGCCCTCGCCGACGAGCGCGTCGATGCGGTGCCCGGCCAGCACGTGCCCGACCCACCCCGCTGCTGCGCTCTGCTGCTTCCGCACCGGCTGCCCGGGATCCCGCCGCGCGGGCCCCGCCCTCCCCTCGATGCGCGCTGCTCGCCGTCTGGGCGCCCGGGCCGCGCGGGCGTCGCCGCCGGGGACCGGTCCGGGACCGAGCCTACGGCCTCGGGCCCCGCGCCCGGAGCGTGCCCGCGCGGCGGCGGCCCGGATTCAGGCCAGCGACAGGAACAGCTTCTCCAGCGCCTCCTCGTCGACCCGGCGGACGTCCTGGTCGTCCTCCACCAGGCACTGCCGGAGGCCGGTCGAGATGATCTTGAAACCGGCGCGGTCGATGGCGCGCGACGCGGCGGCGAGCTGCGTCACGACGGCGGCGCAGTCGCGGCCCTCCTCGATCATCCGGACGATGCCGCCGAGCTGTCCCTGCACCCGGTTGAGCCGCGCGACGACGTCCGCGAGCTTGTCGCTGTCCACGTTCATGAGTCCTCCTCCACGTACCCCCAAGGGTACCCGGGCGGGGACCCGGCCGGCCGGGGTCAGGAGGGGGCGACCCGCTTGACGGGCCGCGCGCCGTCGTCCCACGCCGCGAACCCGCCGATCAGGTCGGACACGTCGGCGAACCCGCGCGCCCGCAGCGCGGACGCCGCGACCGAGGACCGGTAGCCGCCCGCGCAGAACACGATCGTGGGCCGCGCCGGGTCGAACCGGGAGGCCCGTGCGACGAGCTCGGGCAGCGGGACGAGCTCCGCGCCGGGGACGGTGCCGGCCGCCCGCACCTCTCCCGGCCCGCGGACGTCGACGAGCTGCACGTCCGGCGGCGCGGCGGCGACCTGCGCGGCGGTCAGCCTGCCGGCCGGGGTGAGGTGCTCCGCGGGGGCGCCCGCCGCCCCGCCGGTGAGGTGGCCCAGCACGCGGTCGAACCCGATGAGCGCCAGCCGGTCGCGGGCCTCGGTCTCGGTGCCCGGGTCGGCGACCAGCACGACGTCGTCGCCCGCGGCGAGCACCTGCCCGGCCGTCTCCGCGAACCGCCCGCCCAGCCCGACGTTGACCGACCCGCGCACGTGCCCGGCCGCGAAGTCCCCGGGGTCGCGGGTGTCCAGCAGCACGGCCCCGCGGGCCCGGGCGGCGAGCGCCTCGGCGGCCGACAGCGCCGGGACCGGCCGGGTCTCGTCGAGGGTGGGGCGCCGCTGGCGGTTGCGCGCCGACGCGTACGCGAAGTAGGCGGGTGCGGTGCTCTGGCCCTCGCACACCGCGGCGACGAAGGCGCCCTCGCTCATCGGGGCGAGCGCGTAGTTGGCGCGGCGCTGCTCGCCGATGGTGCTGCTGGTCTCGGTCGAGAGGTTCTTGCCGCACGCGGACCCCGCGCCGTGCGCCGGGTACACGCCGGTGGCGTCGGGCAGGGTCAGCAGCTTCTCGCGGGTGGAGCGGAACAGGGCCCTGGCCAGTGCATCGGCCGACCAGCCGTCGGCCCCGAGCAGGTCGGGCCTGCCCACGTCGCCGATGAACAGGGTGTCGCCCGTGAGCACGCCGAACGGGACCTCGTCGCCCGCCGCCGCCCGCACCACGACGCAGATCGACTCGGGGGTGTGCCCGGGGGTGTGCCGGATCTCCAGCTCGACCTCGCCGAGGGAGAGGCGCTGCCCGTCGGCGAGCCGATCGATGTCGAACTCGACCCGCGCGGCCGACCCGTAGGCGATCCGCGCGCCGGTGGCCGCGGCCAGCTCCAGGTGGCCGGACAGGAAGTCGGCGTGCACGTGGGTCTCCAGCACCCGCTCGATGCGCAGGCCGTGGGCCCGCGCGTCGGCCAGGTACCCGCCGACGTCGCGCCGGGGGTCGACCACGACGGCCCGGCCGGTGGTCCGGTCGCCGACCAGGTACGACGCCTGCGACAGGCAGCCGAGGTAGTACTGCGTGAAGACGAGTGCGCCCCTGCCGTCCATGTCCGTCCTCCGCGGCGCGAAACACCGATCGATTGACCGTACATCCGTACCGTGCGCGGTCGAGGTCCGGTCGGCCGAACGCCGGGCGGGGGCGGGCCCCGGCCGTCAGCCGGCCAGCAGGCTCTGCGCGGCGACGAGCCCGGCGACGGCGACGAGGAGCACGGCGAACGCGCGGGTGAGCGCGTCGGCGGAGAACCGGGCGCCGACCCGCCTGCCGAACGTCGTGGCGAGGACGGCGGCAAGGGTGAACGGGACGACGAGGGACCAGTCGACCTCCGCCGTGCCGGCCCGGGCGACCAGCGACGCGGCCGAGTTGAGCGCGATCACCAGGAGGGACGTCCCGATCGCCGTGGGCATCGGCATCCGCAGCACCAGCACCAGCGCCGGGACGACGAGGAAGCCGCCGCCGACGCCGAGCAGTCCGGTGAGGAACCCGATCGCGACGGCGGCCGGCACCAGCGGGAGCAGCGCCGCCGCCGTGCGCCTGCCCCGCACGGTGACCGGGCCGCCCGGTCCGGGTGCGTGGCCCGCGGCGGGCCCGCGGCGGGTCCCGGCGAGCAGCGCGCCGGCCACGACCAGGAGCAGCGCAGCGAAGGCGAGCAGGAGCACCTGCGGGTCGAGGCGCTGGTTCACGGCCGTGCCGGCGTACGCGGCGGGCACGCCCAGGGCGGCCATCGCGGCGCCGGTCCGCAGGCGCACCCCGCCCGACCGCCACCGCGACAGCGCACCGACCACGGCGGTGACCCCGACGATGACGAGGCTCGCGGTCGTCGCCTCCTGGGGGGACTCGCCGAGCAGGTAGACCAGGACCGGGACGGTCAGCACCCCGCCGCCGCCGCCGAGCACGCCCATGAGCAGGCCGATCGCGAGCCCGACCGCCACCGTCGCGATCAGCACGCGACGGCCCGGGCTCGAGGATCGACACAGCCGCTCACGGTGACCCAATGTACGGTCATTCGGTCGATTGTCCAACAGGCGGGAATGGCGGCGGCTCCCCTCCGGTTCCGGAAGTACCCCCCGGGGTACCCTGGCCCCAGGCGCGAGGACGGAGACGACATGCTGCTGGAACGGATCTACGACGAGGACCTCGCCCAGGCGGGCTACCTGGTCGGCTGCCAGGCGAGCGGGGAGGCCGTGGTCGTCGACGCCCGCCGCGACATCGGCGTGTACCTGGACCTGGCCGAGCGGCACGGGATGCGGATCGTCGCGGTCACCGAGACCCACATCCACGCCGACTACCTGTCGGGCACCCGCGAGCTGGCCGCGGCGACCGGCGCCCGGACCTACGTCTCCGGGGCGGGCGGAGCGGACTGGCAGTACGGCTTCGAGGCCGTCCGGCTGCACGACCGCGACGCCGTCACCATCGGCAGGCTGCGGATCGAGGCCCGGCACACCCCCGGGCACACGCCGGAGCACCTGGCCTTCCTCGTCACCGACGGCGCGTTCGCCGAGGAGCCCGGCTACCTGCTCTCCGGCGACTTCGTCTTCGCCGGTGACCTCGGGCGACCGGACCTGCTCGACGAGGCCGCCGGTGGCGTGGACACCCGCTACGAGGGGGCGCGGCAGCTGTTCGCGAGCCTGCGCGACACCCTTCTCGCCCTGCCCGACCACGTCCAGATCCACCCGGGCCACGGCTCCGGGAGCGCCTGCGGCAAGGCGCTCGGCGCGCTGCCGTCGACCACCGTCGGCTACGAGCGTCGCCACGCCTGGTGGGGCCGCTACCTGAGCACGGGCGACGAGCAGGGGTTCGTCGAGGCGCTGCTCGACGGGCAGCCCGACGCGCACGCCTACTTCGCCCGGATGAAGCGGCAGAACCAGCAGGGGCCGCGGGTCCTCGGGGACCGCGGTGAGCTGCCCGAGCTCGCCCCCGCGGACGTCGCCCGCGCGCTGGCCGAGGACACGGCGATCCTCGTCGACGCGCGCCCGGCCGCCGCCGTGCGCGAGGGCACGGTGCGCGGGGCGCTCGCGGTGCCGGCGGGCGGCAAGGCGGCGAGCTACGGCGCCTGGGCCCACGACCCGGAGACCGAGACCCGCCCGCTGGTGCTCCTCGTCCCCGACCGGGCCACCGCGCAGGACATGCGCGACCACCTGATCCGGGTCGGGATCGACGAGTACGCCGGCTTCGTCACCGGCGTCGAGGGGATGCCGGCCGAGGTGCCGGCGCAGGTCGCTCCGGCCGACCTCGACGCCGCGGGCGCCGCGCTCGTCCTGGACGTGCGCAACCGCTCCGAGCACGCCGCCGGGCACGTGCCCGGGTCGCGGCAGCTCGGTGCCGGCCGCCTGCTGTGGAACCTCGACACCCTGCCGCGGGACGGGCTGATCGTGACCTACTGCCAGTCCGGGGCCCGCAACGCCGTGGCGTCCAGCGTGCTGCGCCGGGCCGGGTTCCGGGTCGCCGAGCTGCAGGGCGGCTACGTGGGCTGGAGCGCGGCGCACGACCGCGGGCCGGCCGCCGCGGGGGTGGGGCGGGGCCGGTGACCCCGGCCCGCCCCGGTCATCCCACCGCCAGCAGGGCGGCGATCGCGGCGATGCCCGCCAGCACGACCAGCGCGGTCGCCGGGACCGTGCCCGACGACGCCGGACCGCCCCCGGACCGCACGACCCGCTCGATGTGCCGGTAGCGGACCGGCGCGACGACCGCCGCCAGCGCGCCGCCCGCCACGAGCAGCAGCACGCCGGCCCAGAGGGCGGGCCCGTACCCGGCGGGACGGGCGTGCACGAGCAGCAGCCCGAGGGCGGCGACCGACAGGCCGGTGCGCTGCCAGGCCAGCGCGGTGCGCTCGGCCTGGGCGCCGGGGTCCCACACCGCGTCCGGCCGGCTCACCGGCCGGCACCGGTGACGAGCAGCGCGGCCACCACGAGGACGACGACGAGCAGCCCGCCGACGAGGAGCCGGGGGAGCACCCCGACCGGGAGCGGCCTGCCCTCGCGCAGCGCCCGCTCGGCGCGGTCCCACCGCAGGTAGGCCCCGGCCGTCACGGCGAACGCGAGGACGACGAGCACCGCGGCCAGGCCGTGCCGGACGACCGCCGGTCCGAAGTCGGGGAGCAGCCCCGCGAGGGCCACCGCCCCGGCCACGAGCGCCAGCGCGGTGCGGATCCAGGCGAGGAACGTGCGCTCGTTGGCCAGGGTGAAGCGGTAGTCCGGGTCGGTCCCGACCGACCGCAGGGGAGGGCGACGGCGCACCATGGTCACCTCCGGGACGGGAGCCCGCCGCAACCGTACCGTGCCGGCCCCGGTGTCCGGACAGCCGGACGATGTGTCCCGTACGGTGACCATGTTCGGACGATGCGGACAACTGCGGATCATTGTCCGGTAGGGTCGGGCCCGCACGCGGCACGTCACGGCGAGATCCTCGAGGTGCGCATGACACGGGGCGGCAGGGCGACGGGTGTCCGGGCAACAGGTGTCGGGGCACGGGGTGTCAGGGCACGTCCGGTGGACCGCGCGAACCCCCTCCCGCTCTGGGCCCAGATCGAGGCGGACCTGCGCCGCCGGATGCGGGCCGGCGCGTTCGACGAGCGCTTCCCCGGCGAGCACGAGCTCGTCGCGGAGTACGGGGTCAGCAGGCACACCGTCCGCGACGCCCTGCGCCGGCTGCGCGACGAGGGCGTCCTCGACTCCGGCCGCGGCCGCGGCACCTGGCTGCGCAGGCCGCGGATCGAGCAGCCGCTCGGCGCCCTCTACTCCCTCTTCCGGTCCGTGGAGGCCATGGGACTGGAGCAGCGCAGCGTCGTCCGGGTGCTCGAGGTGACCACGGACGACGCGGTCGCCGAGCGCCTCGGGCGCCCGGCCGGCACCGAGCTGGTGCACCTGGAACGGCTGCGGCTGGCCGACGCCGAACCGCTCGCCCTCGACCGCGCCTGGTTGCCGCGCTCGGTCGCCGGCCCGCTGCTCGACGCCGACTTCACGCACTCCGGCCTCTACGACGAGCTCGCCGGCCTCACCGGCACCCGGCTCACCGGCGGCAGCGAGGTGATCACCGCCGCCGTGCCGACGGCGGCCGTCCGCCGGCTGCTCGCGATCCCCGCGGGCACCGCCGTGATGGAGATCCACCGGCTGGGCTGCCTGCGCGACCAGCCCGTCGAGTGGCGGGAGACGCAGGTCCGGGGCGACCGCTTCAGCGTGGCGGCCCGCTGGTCGGCGCAGGAGGGCTACCGGATGGACGTCGCCCGCCGCTGAGGTGCCGGGTCACCGCAGCGGCCGGGCCCCGTGCGTCCCGGGCGGGCTACCGTCGTCAGGACCGGCAGAGGCGCCCGCCCGGGCGCCGGGGTGGGTGGCGACATGGACGCGGACGCGACGACCGCCGGCACGGTCCGGCTCGACGACGGGGCCTGGGCGGAGGTGCTCGCCCAGCTGCGCGGCTACGTCCGCAGCCGGATCGCCGACCCGCACCGGGCCGAGGACCTCGTCGGCGAGATCGTGCTGCGCATCCACCGCAACCTCGGCACCCTCGACGACCGGGACCGCCTGGCCCACTGGGTCGGGCGGATCGCCCGCAACGCCGTCGTCGACGAGTACCGGCGCGCCGCGCGGGCCCGCGAGCTGCCCGTCCCCGCCGTCGACGACCCCGCCGCCGCCGACGCCGACCCGGCCGGGAGCCTCACCGAGCTCGCGGCGTGCCTGCGCCCGCTGCTCGCCGGGCTGCCGCCCGCGCAGCGCCGCGCCGTCGAGCTCGTCGACCTCGACGGGTGGCCCCAGGCCCGGGCCGCGCGGCACGAGGGGATCTCGGTGTCGGGGCTGAAGTCGCGGGTGCAGCGCGGCCGCCGCCGGCTGGCCGACCTGCTCGGCCGGTGCTGCACCCTCACCCTCGACGCCCGCGGCCTGCCGATGGAGCACACGCCGACGGGATCGTGCGCCTGCGGGGGCTGAGGCTCAGCCGCAGCAGGTCGTGCCCGCCGTTCCCGCGCAGCCCGCCCCGCACAGCGAGCCGGCGGCCCCGGGCTCGTCCGCCGGGTCGTCGTCGGTGACGGCGTAGAACTCCCACCACCCGTGCGGCACCTCCGGTGCGGAGACGAACACCTTGTCCTGCACGGCGTGGCAGCACAGGTCCTGCTCGGCGAGCCGCGTCGCCAGCCCGGCGGCGGTGAACCGGGCCTGCGCCGCGGTCACCTCGCCGGGCGTCGGCACCTCGACGCCGACGTGGTTGAGCCGCTCCGCCGCGCCGGGGTTCTCGATCAGGACGAGCTTGAGCGGGGGGTCGGTGACGGCGAAGTTGGCGTACCCGTCGCGCACCTTGTGCGGCGGCACGCCGAACAGCCGCGTGTAGAACTCCGTCGCCGCGGCGAGGTCGTCGACGTTGAGGGCGAGCTGGATCCGGGACATGTCGTCGCTCCTGGGTGGGGTCCGTCCGTGCACCGGTGATGACGACGGAGGACGCCGGTGGACGCACGGCGGAACCCGCGGGGCCCAACTCTACTCTGACGTACGAGTAGAGTTGGGCGGGTGCCCGTCACCTCCCGTGAAGAGCCGCCGCGTCGGTCCGGCGCCGGCGACCCGCCCCCGCCGGCCCGGGCCGGGGGGGACCCGATGACCCACCGCGACCCGCCCACCGCGCCGACGGGGACGCTGGGCCCCGTCGTGGCGGGGGAGCCGGTGACCGAGCCGGTGACGCGGGTGCCCGGCCGCTTCGGCCCGACGCTGGACCGCGCGTTCGACCCCCGCTCCAACAGCGTGAACGCGCTGCGGCTCGGCCTGGCCGGACTGGTGCTGCTCTCCCACACCCTCAAGCTGCACGGCGGGACCGACCCGCTGGGCCGGCTCACCGGGGGCTTCGTCGACATCGGCACGATGGCCGTCGACGGGTTCTTCGCGCTGTCGGGGTTCCTCATCGTCGGCAGCTACCTGAACTCGCCGTCCACCGGCCGCTACCTGTGGCGGCGCGGCCTGCGCATCCTGCCCGGGTTCTGGGTCTGCCTGCTGGTCACCGCGTTCGTCCTGCTCCCGATCGCCCAGCTGCTGGAGTTCGGCACCCTCGCCGGGTACCCGCTCACCGGGGAGATGTCGGCGCTGTCCTACCTGCTGGACAACAGCGCGCTGTTCATCCGCCAGTTCGAGGTGGCCGGGCTGCTCGGCGGCGAGCCGGTCAACGGCTCGCTCTACACGCTGTTCTACGAGTTCCTGTGCTACCTCGGGGTTGCCGCCCTGGGCGTGGCCGGTCTGCTGCGGCGCCGGACCTGGCCGCTGCTCGCCGTGGCCGCGCTGGTGTGGCTGTTCGTGGTCTCCCAGCTGCTGACCGGCGCGGCGCTCTACGAGGGCAGCAGCACGCTGAGCATCGCGGTGCGCTTCGGGGCGATGTTCCTCGCCGGCGCCGTCGCCCACCGGCTGGCCCCGCGCATCCCGGTGGGCCGGGCCGGGGGCGCGGTCGCCGTGGTGCTGCTCGCCCAGGCCGTCGTGCTCGCGATCCTGGCGGGCGGTGACCCGCAGGGCACGCTGGCCTACCTCGTCGTGGCCCCGCCCGCGGTGGCCTACCTCGTCCTGCTCCTCGGCTCCCGCCCGGAGCTGCGCCGTATCGGGGCGCGCCGGGACCTGTCCTACGGCCTCTACGTCTACGCCTGGCCGGTGCAGATCCTGCTGATCGTCGCCGGCGCGGCCGCGTGGCCGGTGGCGCTGTACGGCGCGGCGTCGCTGGCGATCGCCCTGCTGATGGCGTGGGCCAGCTGGACATGGGTCGAGGCGCCCGCCCTGCGCCTGAAGTCCTGGTCCCCGCGAGGGCCCGCCGGCCGCCGCCGCCCCCCGCCCGGGAGCCGGTGACCCGCCGCCGGGGGAGGATCCGGGGGTCGGCCGGGTTCCCGGCCCGACCACGACCGGCGGGAGGGGTGCGACGTGGTCGATCGTCTGCGGGGTCGGGCACGGCGGACCGGGGACGACCCGCGGTCCGGGCCGGCCGTGCGGTGGCCGCGGTGACGCCCCCACCGCGCCCGCCCGACGGCAGGGCATGGGACCTGCTCGTCGTCGGCGGGGGCAGCGCCGGGCTGGTCGGCGCGCGCACCGCCGCGTCGGTCGGCGCGTCGGTGCTCCTGGTCGAGCGGGACCGGCCCGGCGGGGACTGCCTGTGGACGGGCTGCGTGCCCAGCAAGGCCCTGCTCGCCGCCGCCGCGGCCGCCGCCGACGCCCGCGCCGCCGCCCGGCTCGGGGTGCACGCCGGGCCGGTCCGGGTGGAGTTCGAGCAGGTCATGGCGCACGTGCGGGGTGCGGTGGCGACGATCGAGCCCGTCGACTCGGCCGACGCCCTGCGCGCCGCGGGGGTCGCCCACGCCGCCGGGACGGCCACGTTCACCGGCCCCGCGGGTGCCGAGGTCGACGGCGTCGCCGTGCGGTTCCGGCAGGCGCTGATCGCCACCGGGTCCGACCCCGCGGTGCCGCCGCTCCCCGGGCTCGCCGGGGCCGCGCCCGACCCGACCGTGCTGACCACCGACACCGTGTGGGACCTCACCGCGCTCCCGGGGCGGCTCGCCGTCCTGGGCGGCGGCACGGCCGGCTGCGAGCTGGGGCAGGCGTTCGCCCGGCTGGGCAGCGCCGTCACGGTCGTGGAGGCGGCGGACCGGCTGCTGGGCGCCGAGGACCCCGACGCGGCCCGGCTGGTGGCCGAGGCGCTGGAGCGCGACGGCGCGACGGTGCTCACGGGGAGCCCGGCCCGGGCCGTCGAGGGCGGCCACCTCGTCCTCGCCGACGGCCGCCGGATCGCGGCGGACCGGGTGCTCGTCGCGGCGGGCCGCCGTCCCGACACCCGCGGGCTCGGCCTCGCCGCGGCCGGCGTCGACACCGGCGACGGCGGGTTCGTCACCGTCGACCCGCACCTGCGGACCACCAACCCGCGGATCTGGGCCGCGGGCGACGTCACCGGGCACCCGCAGCTCACCCACGTCGCCGGCGTGTACGGGTCCACCGCTGCGGTCAACGCGGTCCTGGGCCTGCGGCGGTCGGCCCCGGGCACGGCGATCCCGCGGGTCACGTTCACCTCGCCGGAGGTCGCGTCGGTGGGCGTGCCGGCGGGGACGGCGGGCACGACCGTCCGCACCCGGTGGCACGACGAGGTGGACCGCGCCGTCACCGACGGCCGCACCGCGGGCTTCTCCCGGCTCGTGCTGGACCGGCGCGGCCGCGTCGTCGGGGCCACCGTCGTCGGCCCGCGGGCGGGGGAGACGCTGGCCGAGCTGACCCTCGCCGTGCGCCGCGGCCTGCGCGCCCGGGACCTGGCCGGGGTGATGCACCCCTACCCGACCTGGGGCGACGGGCCGTGGAACGCCGCGCTCGCGCAGGTGCGCGCGGAGCTGGCGGGCCCGGTCGCGCGGCGGGCCACCCGGGGCCTGGCCGCGCTGCGGCGCCGCACGCGCGACCGCGGGCGCGACTGACGCCGGCCGGACGCTCAGCGCAGGGCCCGGTACCCGCCGACGACCCGGTGCGCCGCGCTCACCCCGACCACGGCGGCCCACACCACGGCGATCTGCGGGGCCCAGAACGGCAGCAGCAGCCACAGCGTGTGCACCACCACGGTCTCGACGCCCTCGGCGAGCCCGCCGAGGAACGACAGCGACCGGCCGTCGTCGATCGTGCGCCCGGTCCGCTCGGCGATCGAGGAGAACGCCAGGAACGCCGCGCCGTTGACGTAGTAGGCCAGCAGGACCAGCAGGAACGGCCACAGCGGCCCGTCGCCGAGCGCGGCGCTGCTGCCCACCGCGACACCGACGACGGTGGCGCCGTAGACGGTGAAGTCGGCGGTGATGTCGAGGAAGCCGCCCGCGCCCGCGTCCCGCCCGCCGCGCCGGCGGGCCAGCGGCCCGTCCAGGCCGTCGGCGAGCCGGGAGGCCCACCACAGCAGCACCGCCGCGGCCCACCAGCCCAGCGCCGCCGCCCCGGCGCTGGCCAGGCCCAGGACCAGGCCGAGCACGGTGAGCCGGTCCGGGGTGACCCCGGGCACGTCCAGGGCGGCGGCCGCGCGGTCGAGCGGGCGGGCCAGCAGCCGGCGGGCGCGGGCGTCGAACATCAGGCCGTCCCCCCGGGTCGTCGCTCCCGGACCGGGTCGGCGGCGCCGCGCCGCCACCGTCGCGACACCACCAGGCCGCCGGCCACCAGCACGGCGAGCCCGCCGACGGCCAGCAGGAAGGGCAGCGAGCCCGGTTCGGAGCCGAACGCCCCGATCGCGACGGAGGCGGTGGCCCCGGGGACGATCCCCACCGCGGTGCCGGCCACGTAGTCGCGCGGGCGCACGGCGGTGAGCCCGCTCAGGTAGTTCAGCGCCGCGAACGGCAGCAGCGGGACGAGCCGGACCCCGATGACCGCGAGCACCCCGCGGCGGCGCAGCAGGGCGTCGAGGCGGCGCAGCCGGTCGCTGTCCACCCGCTCGACGGCGCGTCTGCCCAGCGTCCTGGACAGGGCGAACGCGCCGACCGCGGAGAGCAGCGCGCCCGCCATGACGACGGCCAGCCCGCCGGCCATGCCGAACAGCAGCCCGGCGGCGACGCTGAGCACCGCGGCGGGGGCCGGCGTGAGCGTCAGCACCCCGTAGAGGCCCGCGAACGCGACCGGACCCGCCCAGCCCGCCGCCCCCACCCAGGCCCGGACGTCCTCGACCGGCGGGATCCCGACCCGCGCCGCCACCGCGGCGCCGATCCCCAGCACGACCAGAAGGACCGCCGGGCGCACCCACCACCGGCCGGGTGCCGTCTCCTCCACACCCGGGGCAACCCGCGCCGCGGCCGATCTCTTCCACCGGACGGCGGAACCCTCCCGGGTCCGGTGCCGACCCGCACCGCCGCGCGCCCGGCCCGCCGCTCCCGGAGGATGCTCCCGTGCCCCGACTCGTCGCTCTGCTCGGCGTCGCCGCCGCGGTGCTGGCGGCCTGCGCCGCGCCCCCGCCCGCCGCGTCCCCCTCCGTCGACCCCGCCGACTGGCCCGCGGTGCTCGACGCGGCGCGGGGGCGGACGCTGGACTGGTACATGTTCACCGGCGACGAGGCGGTCAACGGCGTCGTGGACGGTTACGTCGCGCCCCGGCTGGCGGCGGAGTTCGGGGTGACGCTGAACGTGGTGTCGGTCGCCGACACCGGGGACGCGGTGAACAAGGTGCTGGCCGAGCTCCAGGAGGGCCGGACCGGCTCCGACACCGTCGACGCCGTCTGGATCAACGGCGAGAACTTCGCCACCGGTCGCCAGGCCGACCTGTGGGCGTGCGGGTATCCCGCGCTGCTGCCCAACGCCCGCTTCCTCGACCTCGCCGACCCGACGCTGGCCACCGACTTCGGGGTGCCGGTCGACGGGTGCGAGGCCCCGTGGCAGCGGGCGAACTCGGCCCTGGTCTACGACAGCGCCGCGCTCGGCCCGGCCGACGTCGCCTCGCTCACCGCGCTGACCGGGTGGGCGCGCGCGAACCCCGGCCGCCTGACCTACCCGGCCCCGCCCGACTTCACCGGCTCGATGGCGGTGCGCACGTTCCTCTACGACACCGCGGGCGGCGCGGTTCCCGCCGGCCCGCTCGACCCGGCGCTCGCGGACGCGCTGTGGGCGCGCCTGCAGGGGCTGGAGCCCGCGCTGTGGCGGGCCGGGGAGACCTATCCGACCAGCCAGGACGCGGTCGAGCAGCTCTACGCCGCCGGCGAGATCTCCGCCTTCTTCACCTACGGCCCCGGCACGGTGTCGACGAAGGTCGCCGACGGGGTCTTCCCGGCCACCACCCGCACCGCCGTCCCCGACGTCGGCAACATCGCCAACACCAGCTACCTGGCCGTCCCGGCCGACGCGGCGGACCGGGCCGCCGCGCTCGTCCTGGCGAACCTGCTGCAGGACCCGCGGACCCAGCTGCGGTTCTACGCCGACGGCGGGATCTACCCCGTCGTCGACCTGGACCGGGTGCCCGCCGACGTGCGGGCGGCGTTCGAGGCCGTCGACCTGGGCCCGTCGGTGCTGCCGCCGGGCGAGCTGACCGCCCGTGCGGTCCCCGAGCTCGACGCCGCGCTGGCCGGGGAGGTGGACGACGGGTGGACCGCGCAGGTGCTCCAGCGCTGAGGCCGGGCCCCGCGGCGCGGCCCGCCCGGCTGCCGCGCCCGCTGCGCGTCGGGCTGCTGCTGGCGCCCGCGCTGCTGGTGGTGGTCGGGCTCTTCGGCGGCGGGCTGGTGCAGGCGGTCCTGCAGAGCCTCGGGCACCGGCCGTTCCTGCCCGGCGGTCCGCTCTCCCTCGACGCCTACCGCGCCCTGTGGACCGACCCCGCCGTCCGCGCCTCGGTCGGGATCACGCTGCGGGTGGCGCTGCTGTCCACGGTCGCCGCCGCGGTGCTCGGCACGGCCGCGGCCCTGCTCGTCCGCTCGCTCGGCCGGTCCCGGCCGGCGTTCGCGGCACTGCTGCAGGTGACGCTGCCGCTGCCGCACGCCGTCGCGGCGCTCGCGACGATCCTGCTGCTCGGGCAGAGCGGCGCGCTGTCCCGGGTCGCCGCCGCGCTCGGGCTCGTCGAGGACCCGGCCGGCTTCCCGGCGCTGACCCAGGACGCGTTCGGCTGGGGGATCATCGCCTCCTACGTCTGGAAGGAGGCGCCGTTCGTGGCCGTCGTCGTGCTGGCCGCGCTGTCGTCCGGGGTGGCCGAGCTGGAGGACGCCGCCCGCGCACTCGGCGCGAGCGCGGCCCAGCGGCTGGCGGCACGTGCTGGTCCCGGTGCTGGCCCCGGCCGTCGCGGGCGCCTCGGTGCTGGTGCTCGCGTTCACCCTCGGTTCCTACGAGGTGCCGTTCCTGCTCGGCAGGCCCTTCCCCGCGACGCTGCCGGTGGTGGCCTACCAGCAGTTCCGCGATCCCGACCTGGCCGCCCGGCCGCTCGCGGCGGCGATCGCCGTCCTCGTGGCGGTGCTCGCCGGGGCCTGCGCGGTCGCGTACCTGTCGCTGGGCGAACGGCTGCGCCGGTGAGCCCCCCGGCGCCGCCCCTCGGCCGCCGCCTGGGTGCCGGGCTGCTCGCCGTCGGCGTGCTGGCCCCGCTCGTCCCGCTCCTGCTCTGGGCCGTGGCGGGGGAGTTCCGCTACCCGGCCCTGCTGCCCGCACCCTCCGGCCGCGGGCTCGCCCTGCTCGGCGACGGGGCGGTGCTCGCCGCGCTCGGCACGTCGGTGCTGGTCGCGCTGAGCGTGGCCGTCCTCGCCACGCTGGCCGGCGCGGCCGCGGGCCGCGCACTCGGGCTGTACGCCTTCCCGGGGCGGCGCGCCGTCGAGCTGCTGCTGCTGGCCCCGGTCCTCGTCCCGACGCTGGCCGTCGCGCTGGGCATCCAGGTCTTCTTCATCCGCTACGGCCTCGCCGACACCGTGGCCGGGGTGGTGCTGGTGCAGCTCGTCCCCACCGTCCCCTACGCGAGCCTGGTCATGGCGGCGTCGTTCGCCTCGTTCGACGCCGGCATCGAGGACGCGGGCCGGGTGCTCGGCGCCGGGCCGGTCGCCCGCCTGCGCCACCTCACGCTGCCCGCCGTCGCCCCGGGGCTGGCCGTCGCGGCCCTGTTCGCGTTCCTCATCTCCTGGAGCGAGTACGTGCTCACCCTGCTGATCGGCGGCGGCACCGTGCGGACGCTGCCGCTGCTGCTGTTCGCCTCGATCGGCTCGGCCGACCTCCCCGCCGCCGCCGCGCTGTCGCTGGTGATCGCCGCGCCCCCGGTGCTGCTGGTCGGGCTCACCGCGCGGCTGCTCACCGGCCACCGCGCCGCCGCCGTCGGGTTCGGCCGGCTGTGACGGGCGCGGACCTGACCGTCGGCGGCCTGGAGGTGGCCTACCGGCCCGGGGTCCCCGTCGTCGACGGGTTCGACGTGCGCGTGCCGGCCGGCACGCTGACCGCGCTGCTCGGCCCGTCGGGCTGCGGGAAGACGACCGTGCTCAAGGTCGTCGCCGGCCTGCTCACGGCGGGCGCGGGCGAGGTCGCCGTCGGCGGGGTGCCGCTCACCGGGGTCCCCGCCGAGCGGCGTCCCGTCGGCACGGTCTTCCAGAAGCCGCTGCTGTTCGGCCACCTGTCCGTCGGGGACAACGTGGCCTTCGGCCTGCGCATGCGCGGGGTGCCCCGGGCGGCGCGGCGCCGGCGCGCCGCCGAGATGCTCGACCTGGTGGGGCTGCCCGGCCTCGCGGCCCGGCGCGTGGGCGAGCTCTCCGGAGGGCAGGAGCAACGGGTGGCGCTGGCCAGGGCGCTGGTGCTCGACCCCCCGGTGCTGCTGCTCGACGAGCCGTTCTCGGGGCTCGACGCGGAGCTGCGCCACCGGATGCGGGAGCTGGTCCGGCGGGTGCAGCGGGAGCTGTCGATCACGATGCTGTTCGTGACCCACGACCAGCAGGAGGCCGTCGACCTCGCCGACGCCGTGGTGCTGATGCTCGACGGGCGGGTCGAGGGCACCGGGCCGCCCGCGCGGTTCTACACCGACCCGCCGACGCTGGCCGCCGCGCGGTTCTTCGGCGCGACGAACGAGGTCCCCGGCACCGTCACCGGGTCGACGTTCGCGTGCCCGCTGGGCGAGCTGCGCCTGGCCGGGCCCGCGGCCGACGGCCCCGGCGTGCTCGTCGTCCGGCCCGAGGCGCTGCGCCTGCCCGGGGCCGCGGGTGCCCCGAACACCGTCACGGCCACGGTGCTCGAGACCCGGTTCCGCGGCACCCACCGCACCGTCGTGGCGGCGGTGGGCACGACCACGCTCACCGCGACCGTCGCCCCCGCCGTCCCGGTCGAGCCGGGCGACGAGATCCACCTCCAGCTGCCCCCGACGGCCTGCCGCGTCCTGCCCGGACCCGCGCGGGCGGCGGTCCCGACCACCGAGAACGAGGACGCCCGTGCGTGAGCTCACCGTCGACATCCCGCTCGACGACGTCGTGCTGACCGACGTCGCCTCGGGCGATCCGGTCCGCCTCGGCGGGCTCTCCGGTGTGCACGTCGTGACCCTGATCCGGCACCGCCATTGACTGCCCTGCCAGGAGCACCTGGTCCAGGTGCAGGACGCGCTCGACGGTGCCGTCGAGAAGGGGGCCGTCGGGACGGGGGCCGTCGGGACGGGGGCGGTCGGGACGGTCGTGGTCGGCTTCAGCCCGGCCGACGCCCTGGCGCCGCTCGCGGCGTACCTCGGCCTGACCGGGCCGGTCCTCTCCGACCCCGACCGGGTGCTCTACCGGCGGCTGGGCCTGCGCCGGGCCCCGGTGTGGCGGGTCTACTCGCCGGGCACGATCGCCCGCTACGCGCGGTTGCGGCTCCGGGGCGTCACGCTGCACGAGCCGGTCGAGGACACCCGGCAGATGGGCGGCGACGCCCTGGTCGTCGACGGCCGGGTCGAGCGGCTGTGGCGGCCCGCCACCCCGGACGACCGGGCCGCACCTGCCCGGATCGCCGCCGCCGCCCGGGACCGGGCCGCCCGACGGCCGTGACGCCCCGGCCGGGCGCGGGCGCACGACGGCGTCCCGTGCTGCCGCGGCACCCTCAGCACGCGGGGTTCCGGACCGGGCCGGTCGCCCCCGGCGCCGTCGTGGTGCGGGCGACGTGCCCGGCCACGCGCGCGACGACCGCGGGCCAGGAACGCGGGGGAAGCTCGTGGCCGACCGACGGCAGGACGACGAGCCGCGCCCCGGGGATCTCCCGGGCCAGCGCCTCGGCGTTGCCGGGCGGGAAGAGCGGGTCGCGGTCGCCGTGCAGCACGAGCGTCGGCGCCGTGACGTCGCCGAGCCGCTCGCGCCACCGCAAGCCGCTGACGGCGAGAGAATGGTTGGTCACGGCCGCGCGCACCTGGTGCGCACGCCCGACGCAGGCGCGGGCGACCGCCCGGGCCGCCGCCTCGTCGAACGGTGCCGCGGCGAGGGCCCGCTCGCCGGAGACCAGGTACTCGACCACCTCGTCGGGCCGGTCCCAATCCAGGTCGGGCGCCGGCTCGGACCAGGCCCGGAGCAGCTCCTCGCGCACCTCCGGCAGGTCCGCGTCGGCGGGGCCGTGCGCGGTGGGGCGGCTCGACAGCAGCACCAGCGCCGCCACCCGCCGCGGGTGGTCGAGGGCGGCCAGCTGGGCGATCCAGCCGCCCTGGGAGAACCCCGCCCAGGTCGCCCGGGGCACCCCGTAGGCGTCGAGGACGGCCACGGCGTCCGCGACCAGGTCGGCCGGGCCGTACGACGGGTCGCCCACCGGGTCGGCGGAGGACAGCCCGGTGTCGCGCTGGTCGAACCGGATCACGAACAGGCCGCGGCCGGCCAGCCGGGCGCAGAGCTCCGGCGGCCACCAGTCCATCGAGCACGACGTGCCGGCCAGCAGCAGCAGAGCCGGGTCGGCCGGGTCGCCGACGGCCTCGGCGTGCAGGGTCGCGTCGCGGCGGATGACGGTGCGGTGCTCGGGCACGGGGATCTCCGTCCTCTCGGCCCGCCGGGGGCCGGGGTGGGTGCGCGGGGGCTCCCGCGCGCTCCCCAGCGTCGAGGCGGCGGCGGCGCACGTCCAACACCTCTGCAGCGCCGATCCACACATCTCGTGTGTCGATGTGGTACCACTGGGCGGTGGTCGGTGACCTCGACATGCGGCTCCTGAGGGTCTTCGTCGCCGTCGCCGAGGAGCTGCACTTCTCCCGCGCCGCGGCCCGGCTGCACGTCGCGCAGCAGGTGGTCAGCCGCGACGTCCAGCGGCTGGAGCGGTCCCTGGCCGTCCGCCTGCTGGACCGGACGTCACGCCGCGTGCGCCTGACGACGGCCGGCGCGGAGCTGCTCGAGCGCGCCCGGCCGCTCCTCGCCCACCACGACCGGGTCCGGCGCAGCGTCGGGCCGTCCCGCGAGCGGCTCCTCGTCGGCGGGGTCGCCACCGGGCTGGTCCCGGCCGGGGTGCTCGACCGCGCCCGCCGCGACGAGAACGGCTTCGAGTACTACACCCGCCCCGTCGCGGGGCTCGACGAGGCGACCCGGCAGCTCACCGCCGGCGAGCTGGACGTCGCGTTCGGCGTCTGGCCGGAGGACGCCACCGTCGCCCGCCCCCTGCGCAGCAGGGTGCTGTGCCGCGAACCGCTGGCCCTCCTGCTCCCGCGCCACCACGTCCTCGCCGCCCGCCCGGCGGTCGAGGTGGCGGACCTCGCGGGCGTGGAGGTGTGCTGGTGCGCGGGCAACCAGGTCACCGCCGACTGGGGCGACCGCGCGCGGGCCCTGCTGGCGTCGTGGGGCGCGCGGGCGGCGCCCGCGCACCCGGCGGTGCGCGGTGCCGACGAGCTCGCCCACCACGTCCGCGACGGTGAACCGCCCGTCCTCACCGTCGCCGGCCACCCGGCCGTGCCCGGCACGGCGCTGGTACCGCTCGCCGGCCCGGTCCCCACGGTGTCGTGGTCGATGCTCCGGCGCGCCGACGACCGCCACCCGGGCGTGACGGCGCTCGGCCGCGCCGCGGACGAGCCGGCCCCCTGGGGGCGGCCCGGTCGAGGAGATCGGCGCGGGCCCACCTAGGAGGGCGCCGGCCCGCCCCGGCCGAGCGCAGCGCTCGATCGTCCGATTTCATGTGCCGTATGGGACATTCCGGACCTCGGGCCCGACCGTGCTGATCGAGTGGGTGCTGCTGGCCGTCGCGCTGGCCCTGGTCGCGGCGAACGCCGTGTTCGTCGCGGCCGAGTTCAGCCTGGTGACCGTCGACCGGTCCACGGTGGAACGCGCCGCGCAGGGCGGCGACCGTCGGGCACAGGGGGTGCTGGAGGCGCTGCGCTCGCTGTCGACGCAGCTCTCCGGGGCGCAGCTGGGCATCACCGTGACGAGCCTCGTGGTCGGCTTCCTCGCCGAGCCGTCGCTGGCGACGCTGCTCGGGCCGCTCCTGACCGCGGCCGGGCTGCCGGAGGCCACCGCGCTCGCCGTGTCGATCGGGCTGGCCCTGGTGGTGGCGACGTTCGTGCAGATGATCTTCGGGGAGCTCGTCCCGAAGAACCTCGCGATCGCGCGGCCGCTGCCGGTCGCGCGGGTGGTGGCCGGGCCGCAGCGGGCGTTCTCCCGGGCGACGGGCCCGCTGCTGGGCCTGCTCAACGGCACCGCGAACCGCATCGTGCGGTCGCTCGGGATCGAGCCGCAGGAGGAGCTCCGTTCGGCCCGGTCGCCGCAGGAGCTGGGCTCGCTGGTGCGCCGCTCCGCGCAGGAGGGGGTGCTGGACGAGCCGACCGCGGAGCTCGTCACCCGCTCCCTCGCCTTCGGCGAGCGCACGGCGGCCGACGTGATGACACCGCGCTTCCAGGTGACCTTCCTGGCCACCACCGACTCCGCCGACGCCGTGCTCGACGCGGTGGACCGCACCGGCTACTCGCGGTTCCCGGTGCTGCGCGGCGGCGTGGACAGCGTGGTCGGGATCGTGCACGTCAAGCACGCGCTCGCCGTGCCGGAGGCCGAGCGGGGCGGGCGCACCGTCGCCGATCTGATGGTCGACCCGCTCCCCGTCCCGGGCAGCCAGGAACTCGACCCGCTGCTCCCGCTGCTGCGCGGCCAGGGCCTGCAGATGGCGGTGGTCGTCGACGAGTACGGCGGCACCGCGGGGGTCGTGACGCTGGAGGACCTGATCGAGGAGATCGTCGGGGACATCGCCGACGAGCACGACCCGCGCGGCGACCGGGCGCGCCGGCTCGACGGCGGGGGCTGGTCGCTGTCGGGGTTGCTGCGCCCCGACGAGGTCGCCGAGCTGACCGGCGTGCCGCTCCCCGAGGGCACGGACTTCGACAGCCTCGGCGGTCTGGTCGTCGACCGGCTCGGGCGGGTCCCGCGGGCCGGGGACGCGGTGACCGAGGAGGTGCAGGGGCGCCGGGTGCTCCTGCGTGTCGAGCGGATGGACGGGTGGCGCGTGGCCCGGGTGGAGATGACCCCGCAGGACGGGGAGGCCGGCGATGAGTGACGTCCTCGCGATCCTGGTCGGGCTGCTGCTGCTCGCGGGCAACGCCTTCTTCGTCGGGGCGGAGTTCGCGCTGATCTCCGCGCGGCGCACGCAGATCGAGCCGCGGGCCGAGGCGGGCTCCCGCGCCGCCCGGATCACGCTGCGCGCGATGGAGAACGTGTCGCTGAACATGGCGTGCGCGCAGCTCGGGATCACGGCCTGCTCGCTGGGGCTGGGCGCGGTGGGGGAACCGGCCGTGGCGCACCTGCTGGAGGTGCCCTTCGCCGCGGTCGGGCTGCCGGAACCGCTGGTCTACCCGGTGTCGTTCGCGATCGCGCTGGCGATCGTGGTGTCCCTGCACATGGTGCTGGGCGAGATGGTGCCCAAGAACATCGCCATCGCCGGGCCGGAGCGGGCCGCGCTGGTCCTGGGCCCGCCCCTCGCCCTGGTCACGACGGTCCTCAAGCCGGTGATCCTGCTGCTCAACGGGGTCTCGAACCTGGTGCTCCGGATGCTGAAGGTGACCCCGCGCGACGAGGTCGCCACGACCTTCACCTCCGACGAGGTGGCCGGGCTGATCGCCGAGTCCCGCCAGGAGGGCCTGCTCGACGAGGAGGAGGAGGAACTGCTGACCGGGGCGCTGGAGTTCGAGGAGCTGACCGTGGAGTCGGTCCTGCTGCCCCGCGACGCGCTCGTCGTGATCGGCGCCGACGCCACCGGCGTGCAGGTCCAGGAGGCCACCGCGCGCAGCGGGTTCTCCCGGTTCCCGGTCGTGGGCGCCGACGGCGAGCCCGTCGGGTACCTACACGTCAAGGACGCGTTGCACCGCCGCGGCGACGCCCGCACCGCCGGTGAGCTCGCCCGCCCGCTGCCGACGCTGGCCCCGGACGCCGCGCTGCGCGACGCGCTGGCCGTGATGCGGGAGGCGGGGGCCCACCTGGCCGCCGTCCCCGCCCCCGACGGTGGCCTCGCCGGGGTGGTCGCGATGGAGGACGTGCTCGAGCGCCTGGTCGGCCGGATCAGCGACGGTGCGGCCGGCTCCGTTCCCGCCGGGGCCGGGGGGTGACCGGCGCGATCGTCAGGCGATCGTCAGGCGCGCAGCGCGTCACCGCGACGGCGTCCGGGCAGTCACGGGTGGGCCCGGATCCGGGTCCACACGCTTCCGAGGGGGACCCATCGTGATCGGCTTCATCGTCGCGGGACTGGTGATCGGCGCACTGGCACGACTCATCAAGCCGGGCAAGCAGCGGCTCAGCATCCTGGCCACGCTCCTGCTGGGGCTGGCCGGGTCGGTGATCGGCGGGGTGATCGCGAACCTGCTCGGCACCGGCGACATCTTCGAGCTGAACGTGCTCGGGTTCGTCGTCGCCGTGATCGCCGCGGTGGCCCTGATCGGCGTCGCCGAGGGGTTGAGCGCGCGACGGGCCGCCGGCAGGCCCTGATCCCGCCCTGATCCCGCGCGGGCGCGGCGGCCGGGTGCCGCCCGGCCTGCGTACATGAAGCTTCCCTCATCCAGCGGGCGCGGACCGGCACGCTGAGGGCACGATGGCCGGGCCATGGCCGTGAAGAATGCGCGGACCGCGACGGTGCCCGGTGCGCCGGTTCGCGCGCCCACGCGCGTCTCGACCCGGGAGCTCCGGCGGGCGGCGGTGGAGGCGCCCCGGCGCCGTCCGGTGCGCCGGCGGCTGGTCGTGCCCGCCCGGTTGCGGATCATGGCGTGGCTCGTGCTGCTGCTCGCCGTCGCGCTGGCCACCGTCGTGGTGGTGACGCGCAACCTGCTCGTCGCGGAGGCCCGGGCCGACGCGACCTCGGCGCTGATGCAGGAGGCCGAGGAGTTCCGCCAGTTCGCCGCGGCCGGGGTCGACCAGGAGACCGGAGCCCGGTACGAGAACGGCGAGGACCTCCTGCGCCGCCACCTCTCGCGGCAGTTCCTCGACGAGGACGAGATCATCCTCGGCGTCACCGCGACGGGGGAGATCATCCCGCAGCGCGGCCGCGAGGAGGTCATCGCGCTGGCGAGCCGGGACAACCGGATCCGCCAGATCCTGGACTCGCCCGCCCTGTCCGACGTGCTGCCCACCCGGGACGGCGACCTGCGCTGGACGAAGGTGCCCATCGTCGACGAGACGGGCCGGGCCGACGGCACGTTCGTCGTCGCGTACGCCGTCGACGCGGAAACCCGCGAGGTCGACGACACGATCTGGACGCTCGCCGTCGTCAGCGGGATCGGTCTGCTGCTGGCCGCCGCCGCCTCGTGGGTGGTGTCGGGACAGATCCTGGAACCGGTCAACCTGGTGCGCCGCACCGCGGCGCGGATCAGCCACGACGACCTCACCGAGCGCATCGCGGTGCAGGGCAACGACGACGTCGCGGCGCTCTCCGAGCAGTTCAACGGCATGCTCGACCGCCTCGAGCAGGCGTTCGGCGCCCAGCGCCAGTTCCTCGACGACGCCAGCCACGAGCTGCGCACCCCGATCACGATCATCCGCGGCAACCTGGAGTTCGTCGAGGACGACGATCCCGCCGAGCGGGCCGAGGTGGTGCGGCTGTGCACCGACGAGCTGGACCGGATGAGTCGCATCGTCGAGGACCTGCTGCTGCTGGCCAAGGCCGAGCGTCCGGACTTCGTGGTGCCCGAGACCGTCGGGCTGGTGGACCTGACCAGCGACATCGACGCCAAGCTGCGCGCGCTCGGCGCGCGGACCTGGGAGCTGGAGGCGATCGCCGAGGGCGAGGGCAGGCTCGACCCGCAGCGCGTGACCCAGGCCGTCGTGCAGCTGGCGCACAACGCGGTGGGCCACACCGCCGACGGCGACGTGATCCGCTTCGGCTCGGCCCGGGCCGGCGACGAGGTGCGGTTCTGGGTCGCCGACACCGGCCCCGGGGTGCTGCCCGAGGACGGCGAGGCGATCTTCCAGCGCTTCTCCCGCGGGACGACCGGCGGGGCGCGCGAGAACAGCACCGGGGCCGGGCTGGGCCTGACCATCGTCACCGCGATCGCCGAGGCCCACGACGGCCACGTCGAGCTGGTCTCGACCCCGGGGGAGGGCGCCACCTTCTCGCTGCACCTGCCGCAGCCCGCCGGGTTCGGGGTGCCCCGCCCCGACGTCGCGGGCCCCGACCCCGACCCCGACACGGAGGACCCCCGCTCGTGAGCCGCATCCTGATCGCCGAGGACGAGGACCGCATCGCCCGCTTCATCGACAAGGGGCTGCGCGCGAACTCCTTCACCACCACCGTGGTCCGCGACGGGCACAGCGCGCGCGACCACGCCCTGTCCGGCGCGTTCGACCTGCTCGTGCTGGACATCGGCCTGCCCGGGCTGGACGGCTACGCGGTCCTGCGCGACCTGCGCGAGGCGCGCAACGCCCTGCCGGTGATCATCCTGACCGCGCGCGACGGCGTCCGGGACACCGTCGCGGGCCTCGAGGGCGGCGCCGACGACTACATGACCAAGCCCTTCCGCTTCGAGGAGCTGCTCGCCCGTGTGCGGCTGCGGCTGCGGACCGCGCCCGGCGCCGTCGCGGAGCCGACGCTGCTGAGCATCGACGGGCTGTCGCTCGACCTGCGGACGCGGCGCGCGCAGACCGGAGACCGGACGGTCGACCTCAGCGCCCGCGAGTTCGCCCTGCTCGAGCTGCTGCTGCGGCACCCGGGCCAGGTGCTCTCCCGCGAGCAGATGCTCGACCACGTATGGGGCTTCGACTTCGATCCCGGTTCCAACGTCGTGGACGTCTACATCCGCCAGCTCCGGCGCAAGATCGGCGCGGACCGGATCACCACGGTGCGGGGGATGGGGTACCGCTGTGGCTGAGATGAAGGATCCTTCATCCGACCGTCATGCCGGTTCCACGTCCCCCGGTGAGGGTGGCGCCATGGAATCGATGCGCAGCTCCGTCCGCCGCCGGCGGGGAGTCCTCGCGACCGTCCTCGCGTTCCCGCTGGTCGCCGGGGCGGCGACGTGGGGCATCGCCGACGGCTGGCTCGGGCTCGATCCCGCGGTCGTGCAGAGCTCCGAGGAGGACGGTGGCGCGCGGGGCCCGGTGCCCGCGCTGCCCGGGCTGGTGTCCGGCACCCCGCGCGACCCCGGCCCGGCCGGCGCCGTGACCCTCCCGCCCGCCCCGCCGATCCACCCCGCCGCCGGACCGGCCCCGGCGGGCGCCGCCGGGGCGGGCGCCGGTGGCGCGGAGGAGGACGGCGCGCCCGCAGCCGGCGTGGGTGTCGGAGGCGGTGACGCCGGCCCCGGCGAGCCGGGCGGCGGTGACTCCGACGGCGGTGACTCCGACGGCGG
>JAPLAT010000635.1 GCA_026393175.1 Pseudonocardiales bacterium | reverse complement strand
CTCGTCGACCTCGGGGCGGCCGTGGACGTCGCGCTGTTCTGGCAGCAGTGGCGACTGCGCACCGCCTCGCTGGACCGGGTGGCCGGGGCTGTCGTCGCGGCCGCCGCCGCGGCGCTGCTGCCGTGAGTGATAAGACCGGGCGCGGTGTCGGACCGGAGCGGTAGCATCGCGGGCGTCCCACCAGCGGAAGCGGAAAGCAGGCGTCGTAGATCTTGACCGAACCCGGCCCCGTCCAGTCCACGATGGCCGTGCCCGACGCCGCCCTGCTGGCCCTGCTGGGCCGCCGCGACGAGAACCTCCGCATCGCGGAGGAGCTCCTCGACGCCGACGTCCACGTGCGCGGCAACGCCCTCACCCTCTCCGGCGCCCCGGCCGACGTCGCGTTCGCCGAGCGGGTCTTCACCGAGCTCATCACGCTGGCCGAGCGCGGCCAGCAGGTGGCGCCGGACAACGTCCGGCGCACCGTGGAGATGCTCGGCTCCGGCGAGGAGCGGCTCGGCGAGTCCCCCGCCGAGGTGCTGAGCCTGGACATCCTGTCCCGGCGCGGCAAGACGATCCGCCCCAAGACGCTCAACCAGAAGCGCTACGTCGACGCCATCGACGCCAACACCATCGTCTTCGGCATCGGCCCCGCCGGTACCGGCAAGACGTACCTGGCGATGGCGAAGGCCGTGCAGGCGCTGCAGGCCAAGATGGTCAACCGGATCATCCTCACCCGGCCCGCGGTCGAGGCGGGGGAGCGGCTGGGGTACCTGCCCGGCACGCTCTACGAGAAGATCGACCCGTACCTGCGCCCGCTCTACGACGCGCTGCACGACATGATCGACCCCGAGTCGATCCCGAAGCTCACCTCGGCCGGCACCATCGAGGTCGCCCCGCTGGCCTACATGCGCGGGCGCACGCTGAACGACGCGTTCATCATCCTCGACGAGGCGCAGAACACCACGCCCGAGCAGATGAAGATGTTCCTCACCCGGCTCGGGTTCGGCTCGAAGATCGTGGTGACGGGTGACGTCACGCAGGTCGACCTGCCGGGCAGCACCCGCTCCGGGCTCACGGTCGTGCGCGACATCCTCGCCGGGGTGGACGACGTGCACTTCTCCCAGCTCTCCAGCGCCGACGTCGTGCGTCACCGGCTGGTCGCCGACATCGTCGACGCCTACGCCCGCTGGGACGACGGCCACGCCCGCCCCGACCTGCGCTCGGCCGCCCCGCGCAACGGTCCTTCGCAGGACCGCCGCGCCCGGCGACGCTGAGACGGCGGCGGTACGGGGCGACCGCCTCTCAGGGCGCCGGCGTCCCCACGGCGACCGGCACCGGGTTCGGCACCAGCGCCACGGCTCCGCCGGTGGCGAGCACGGCCAGCAGCACCACGGCGACGGCGCGGCGGGTGGTGGAGCGGCGACGGGCGCGGCGGGAGGGGGGGCACGACCGCATGCTCGGCCCGCCGGGTCTCGCGGGGGTAAGGCGACGGTGAGGATCTCCTGATCCGGCGACCCCCGATCGGGACGGCAGGGCGCGTTGTCCCGGGCGCGGGTCGCGGCGATCATCGGCCGGTGTCGTTCTCCCTCCGCGCCGGGGCCCTGACCGGTGCGCTCCTGCTGGCCCTCGCCACCCCCGTGGTGGCGGGCCCCGCGCCGGGTCCCGCCCTGCCCGAGCCGTCGCCCGGGATCGCCGGACTGCCGGGGCTGAACCCGTTCCTGGACCAGCAGCTGACCTGGGGCCCGTGCGTCGACCTCGCCCGCACCGACGCGGACCGGCGGACCTTCGCCGACCCGCGCTTCGACTGCGCCTTCCTGACGGTGCCGCTGGACTACGGCAAGCCCGACGGGCCCACGGCCCGGATCGCGATGCTGCGGCAGCAGGCGCTGGACCCGGCCGCGCGGATCGGCTCGCTGTTCGTGGACCCGGGCGGTCC
>JAPLAT010000616.1 GCA_026393175.1 Pseudonocardiales bacterium | reverse complement strand
TCGGTCGCGGCGGGGTGGGGGGGGTCTCCGGCGGCGGCGTCGTGGAGGCCGGCGGGGTCGAGCCGGGCGGGGTGCTCCCGGGTGGGGTGGTCCCGGTCGTGCCACCGGGCGGCGTGCTCCCCGGGGTGGTCCCGGGACCGGTGCCCGGGGTGGTGGTCCCGGGACCGGTGCCCGGGGTGGTGCCGCTCGGGCTGGTGCCGGGGGTGCCGCCCGGGGTCGTGCTTCCGGGAGCCGGCGGGCCGAGCACGGGCGGGGTGCCGGGGGCGGGCGGGCCGAGCACGGGCGGCGTGGTCCCCGGGGCGAGGGTCTCGGCGGCCGGGCGGGTGAGCTCGGACTCCGGGACCGCCGGGGCGGGGAACTCCTCCGGCGCGGGCGGCACGGCGGGCGACGGCAGCGGCGGGACGGCGACGGGCAGGTCGGGGGTGGCGATCAGGCCCTCGGAGGTGGCGTCGAGACCGGCGGCGGGGCGGGTCGCGCCGAGGTAGTCGTCGCCGGCGTACCGGACGTAGGCGATCTGCACCGGCTTGCCCCGCCGCGGCGCGTTCACCATGCGCCCGTCGCCGAGGTAGAGCCCGACGTGGTGCACCCGCTCCGGCACGCCGTAGAAGACGAGGTCACCGGGCATCAGCTCGGCGCCGGCCGGCACGTGCGGGCCCGCGTAGTACTGGGTGTGGGCCGTGCGGGGCAGCCGGATGCCGGCGTAGGCGTAGGCGGCGGTGGTGAGCCCCGAGCAGTCGAAGCCCTCCTCGCCGTTCTGCGGGCCGTCGCCGCCCCACACGTAGGGCAGGCCGCGCTGCGCCAGGGCGAACTCGACGGCTCGCGCCGCGGCGGTGCCCGGCAGCGCGGTGGTGGTGACCGGGACCTGGCCGGGCACGGGCAGCGGCGAGGTCAGCGGCCCGCGCAGGCCGACGGGGTTGAAGCGGACCGACTGCGCCGCCGTGCCGAGCACGGACCCGGCGGCCGGGCCGAGCACCGCCGCGCCGGCCACGGGGGCCGCGCCGGGGGCGGCGGCACCGGCACCCGCGGTGACGGCCGAGGAGGGGTTCGTCGCGAGCAGGCCGGCCGCGCACGCCAGCACCACGAACGAGGAGGCACGGGCGGCGCGTCGGTCGCGGAGCGGCGTCACGCCGTGCACCCGTTCGTGGTCACCCGGCGATCCTGCCGAACGGAGCAACGACACGCCAGAGCGCACGCGTGCCGTTCTCGTGGAGTTCGTTACCCGTCGTCCGAGTCGTCCCGCGCCAGGAACGCCGCGACGCGCTCCACGGCGTCCTCGAACTGCGGGTTGAGGTCGACGAACACGCGGAGGCGGTCGGCCAGCCACTCCACGCTGACCTGCTCGTCCCCGCGGCGCTCGACGAGCTCCTCGATGCCCCGGTCGGTGGCGTACACGGCTACAGCTCCTCGAAGGCCTCGTCCATCAGGGCCTTCTGCTCGACCTCGTGCACCTTCGACGAGCCGGCGGCCGGGGCCGCCATCCGCCGCCGGGACACCCGGCGCATGCCGACCAGCCGTGGCAGCTTCTCCGGCAGCACGAGGCCGAGGAACGGCCACGCGCCCTGGTTGGCCGGCTCCTCCTGCACCCAGCGCACGTCCTCGGCGTTGGGGTAGCGCTCCAGCACGGAGGCGAGCTGGCGGTCGGCCACCGGGTAGAGCTGCTCCACGCGGACGAGCGCGACGCCGTCGAGGCCCCGCTTCTCGCGCTGCGCCGCCAGCTCCCAGTAGATCTTGCCGCTGCACAGCAGCACCCGGCGGACGTCGCTCGCGGGTCCGTCGTTGCCGCGGTAGCGCGGGTCGTCGATCACCGAGCGGAACCGGCCGCCGGTGAAGTCGGACAGCGGGCTCACCACGGCCCGGTTGCGCAGCATCGACTTCGGGGTGAAGCAGATCAGCGGGCGCTGCATCCCGTCC
>JAPLAT010000466.1 GCA_026393175.1 Pseudonocardiales bacterium | reverse complement strand
ACATCGCAGCGGGGTGACACCGCTCCGATGCCGGAGCCGGAGCGGGCCCCGGAGCCGGCCGCGGCGCCACCCACCCCGCGCAACGGACGGCACCTCCGTCCACAGGGAGTGGACGAGAGTGCCGTTCGTACGGGGGCGGTGCCGCTGGCCAAGCCGCCCGTGCGCAAGCTGGCCCGGGACCTGGGCGTCGACCTGCGGGCCGTCACCCCCTCCGGCGCCGACGGCGTGATCACCCGTGACGACGTGCGCGCGCACGCCGCCGGGCCGGTCGCGTCCGCCGGGCCGGTCGCCCCCGTCGCCGGGGCGGGCGTGGGCGGCGAGCGGCGCGAGCCGATCCGCGGCGTCCGGAAGGCGACGGCGGCGGCCATGGTGGCCAGCGCGTTCACCGCGCCGCACGTCACCGAGTTCCTGGCCGTCGACGTCACCGAGACGATGGCGCTGCGCGAGCGGCTCCGGGCCTCGCGCGAGTACCGCGACGTGAAGCTGACGCCGCTGGCGTTCGTCGCGAAGGCGGTCTGCCTGGCGCTGGGCCGCACGCCGGAGGTCAACGCCCGCTGGGACGAGCCCGCGGGCGAGATCGTGTTCCACGACCGGGTGCAGCTCGGGATCGCCGCGGCGACACCCCGGGGGCTGATGGTGCCCAAGGTCCGCGACGCCGACACGCTCACGCTCAAGGAGCTCGCGGTCGCGCTCGGCGCGCTGACGGACACGGCCCGGGCGGGGCGGACGGCGCCCGCGGACCTCGTCGGGGGCACGTTCACGATCACGAACGTCGGGGTGTTCGGCGTCGACACCGGCACGCCGATCCTCAACCCGGGCGAGGCCGGGATCCTCGCGGTCGGCGCGATCAAGCCGACGCCGTGGGTGGTGGACGGGGAGCTCGCCGTGCGGACGGTGTGCCAGCTGGCGCTGTCGTTCGACCACCGCCTGGTCGACGGCGAGCAGGGCTCGCGGTTCCTCGCCGACGTCGGCGCCCTGCTCACCGACCCGGGGCTCGCGCTGACCTGGTGACACGACGGAGCGCCCGCCGGTCCACGGCGGGCGCTCCGGGTCCGGGGTTCACGCGTCGGCGGGACGGGTGCCGCCTGCGCGCTCGACCAGCAGGGAGAGCAGGCTGACGGCCAGCACCACGCCGGCGATCTCCAGCGGCAGGTGGAAGGTGTAGTCGATGACCAGCAGGCCACCGATGTCCAGGCCGTTCGCGGCGTGCATGTTCAGGTGCGGCCACCAGGACACGAGCAGGTAGCCGATGGACAGGTACATGCCCCACGCCCGCAGCCAGGAGTCCGGGGACACCCGGCGGATGACCGGGAACCCGAACACGAGGAACGCCACCCCGAAGCCCAGGAACAGCGCGTCCCCGACGCCGAGCGCGATCAGGGCGGGCAGCTGGGCGGCGGTGGGCGGGGCGCCGTCGGTGGACGGCGGCCAGATCAGGGGTCCGAGGATCGTCGCGGGGATCGCGACGGCCAGGACGGTGGCGAGGACGGGCCAGGGCCGCAGGGGCGACCGGGTACGGGTCAGCGTGTTCGTCGACATGCCGCAGACGGTGCCGCCACGTCCTTGCGCAGCGCTGGGACCTGCGGTTCAAGTCGGCCACAAGTGCACCGGCCATGATGGGCGCGTGTGGATCGGGGACCGGTGAGCCCGCCGGCGGAGTCGCACCTCATGCGCCGCTCGCCCCGGCGCGGGTGGGGGGCGGACGGCATCGTCGTGTTCAGCCTGGAGGACGTCGCCGCGCCCGCGGGCGAGGACCCCAAGGCCGTGATCCGGGTGCTCTGCCGCGACGGCACGGCCACCACCATCGGCGGCGGGGTGCCGCTGCCGCACCGCGGGCACGGGTACGGGCGGCGGCTGGCCCGCCAGGTGCGCGACGCCCTGCGCGCGGAGGGCATCACCCGGGCCCGGATCGCCGATCCTGGCACCGACCAGGGCCGGCGCATGCTCGTCGACCTCGGGTACACGCGCACGGAGCCGGGGATGTGGGAGCTCGACCTCTAGATCCCGGCCCGGCGGCGACCTACTGTCCCCGGAATGCAGTTCCGTGTCCTCGGGCCGCTGGAGGTCGTGTCCGCCGACGGCCGCCCGATCGACCTGGGCAGCCCCAAGCTGCGGGCGCTGCTCGTGCTGCTGCTGGCCGGGCGGGGGCGCGTCGTGCCCCTGGACCGGATCACCGAGACCCTCTGGGCGGGTGAGCCGCCCGCCACGGCCACCGGCACCCTGCAGTCCTACATCTCGCACCTGCGCCGCCTGCTCGAACCCGACCGGGCGCCGCGGGCCGCCCCCCGCCTGCTGCTGACCCGCCCGCCGGGCTACCTGCTCGCGGCCCCGGACGACGCGCGGGACGTCGACCGGTTCGAGCGGCTGCTCGTCGAGGGGCGCCGGCTGCTCGCGACCGGCCGCCCGCACGACGCCGACGCCGCCCTGCTCGCCGCCCTGGACCTGTGGCGCGGGGAGCCCTACGCCGAGCTCGGCGACGACGGCTCCGGGGTGGCCGCCGACCGGGCCCGGCTCGCCGAGCTGCGGGCCGTCGCGCTGGAGGGGCACATCGAGGCGATGCTCGCGACCGGCCGGCCGGAGGGCGCCGTCGCGGAGCTGGAGGGCCTGGTGGCGGTGCACCCGCTGCGGGAACGGCTGTGGGGGTCGCTGATGCTCGCCCTCTACCGCACCGGGCGGCAGGCCGACGCGCTGCGGGCGTTCACCACGTGCCGCGACCTGCTGCGCGACGAGCTGGGCATCGACCCCGGGCCGGAGCTGCGCCGCCTCGAGCAGGCGATCCTGCACCAGGACCCGGCCGTCGACGGGCCGGCGCCCGCGGTCGTGGCCCCGGGCCCAAGCACGACCGGCCCCGGCGAGGTCGGCGACGACCCCGGCAGCGGCAGCACCGGGATCCGCAGCGGGGCCGGCATCGGCGGCGCCACCAGCGGGAGCAGCGGCAGCGGCACCGGGATCGGCAGCGGCACCGGGATCGGCACCGGGGTCGGCAGCGGGATCGGCAGCGACACCGGGGTCGGCAGCGGGATCGGCAGCGGCACCGGGATCGGCAGCGGCA
>JAPLAT010000699.1 GCA_026393175.1 Pseudonocardiales bacterium | reverse complement strand
AGAGCAGGAACGACCCGGCCGTGGCGTTGAACGCGGAGTGCCCGAGGGCCGCGGGCCACACCGACCCGGACCGCAGCCGCACCCAGCCCAGGACGGCGCCGACCAGGACGCACATCGCCGTCATCGACGCGACGGCGAGCCTGCCGGGGGCGCCCGGGTAGTTGTAGCCGAGCAGGAGCACCGGGGCGTGCCAGGTCCCCCAGACGACGCCCGAGACCAGGATCGCGGGCACCGCGCCGAGCGGCATCAGCTTGGGCAGCAGCCAGCCGCGCCACCCGATCTCCTCCCCGAGCGCGGGCAGGACCCCGACGACCGCCGCGAGCGGGACCAGGGCGATCTGGAGGACGGCGAGCAGGCCGACCGATCCGGGCACCGCGCCCGGTCCCACCTGCTCCTCCAGGGTCCGGCGGAAGCCGGACAGCCCGGCGAAGTCGGCGGGGTAGACCCCGAGCAGCGCGCCGACCGGGAGCGCGACCAGGACCATCGCCATGGACACGGCGATCCCGGTCGCGGCCCAGCCGGACACCGTCCCGATCGGGCGCAGCGGCCACAGCCCGAGCGCGCGGGCCCGCCGCGGGGGCCGCTCCACGAAGAACACGACGAGGACGGCGGCGATCGCCGGTGTCGTCATCATGAGCAGCGCCGTCGGGGTGAAGGCGGGATCGGCGATGCCGTCGCCGAGCCAGACCGGCAGCGCGACGAGCCAGGCGAGCCCGAACGCCAGGACGAGGAACACGGCGATCGAGCGCAGGTCGCGCCGGTCGATGCGCGCGGCGTCCGGGCGCGTGGCCGGGCCGCCCGTCGAGGTGGTGGTCATGACGTCTCCCTCGGGAGGATGAACAGGCCGGCGATGCTGCGGTCGTCGCGGTAGCTGATCCGGGCCGTGTAGTCGCCGGCCTCCAGGTACAGCGGGGTGTCGGTGACGGTCACGTCCCCGGCGCGGGCGACCTCGGGCGCACCGTGCGACTCGAACGCGCCGGACAGGCCGACGATCTGGGCCCACGCGGCGGCGAGCGAGTCCTCGGACAGGCCGTCGAGCATGGTCGCGTCGAACCGGGCGGTGACCTGCGACCAGCGCCCGGCGGCGAGGTCCTCGACGGTCGCGACGGCGAGGTCGGCGGCGTCGGGCAACGGAACGGTGTTCATGGGTTCTCCTGTTCTGGGGTCCAGCGGCTTGCCGTAGCGCTGGAAGGCCGCCTGGCGGCTCACGCCGAGCACGTCGCCGATGGCCTGCCACGTGGCGCCGGCCTGCCGGGCCTCGAGCACGACGACGCGCACGACGTCCTCGGCGGCGGACCGGACGTCGAGGGCACTCACGATCAGCCGGGTCGGGTCCCCGTCCGGCGTCAGGACGCGGGAGGCGAGCAGGGCGTCGACACGCCCCTGCAGCTCGCGCACCGCGCTTGTCAGTTCTTGCTTCACGTTGTCAACTGTAGCTTGACAACGCTCGCGAGCGACACACCTCGGTGTCCGACGTCACGACGGCGCGACGTCCACTCCACGGGCCCCGCGGACGGGCCCGCCCGGCGCGGGCGAGACTGGGCCGGTGCCCTTCCCCGCCGGCCCCGCACCGACCTCGGTCCTGCTGTGGAACGCCGAGGAGCTGCTCGACCCGCCTGCCTCTCCCTGCTGCCTGAGCTCCACGCGCGCCGGGGACCGGGCCGTCGTCTACCGCGCCGGGCCCGGCGGCGGCGTGGCGGCGGTCGTCGACTTCACCGCCGACGCGGTGCGGCGCGCCGACGGCGGGCGGTCCGCGGCGTGCGTCGTCCACCTCCTCGACGACCCGCTGCCCCGCGCCGCGCTGCTCGCCGACGACCTGCTCGGTCCGGTCTTCCGGCACCTGCGCGGACGTCGCCGGGTCCCCGGGCCGGCGGCGCGACGGCTGGAGCGGCTGCTGGCGCGCTGACGCCGCGGCGGCTCGTGGAGCACGGCGGCGTCAGGACGTCGCGGTGGCCTCCAGCAGATCCAGGACGGACCGGGCGATCGCCGCGCGGGTGGCGAGCAGCGGGTGCAGCTCCGGGCCCGCCTCCCGGAGCTCGTAGGGGACGGCCGGGACGGCGTGGAAGATGGTCATGGCCAGGGCGTGGGCCCGCCGGACCTGCTCGGGCGCGACGGTGCTCCCCTCGTCGTGCAGGCCGCGGACGTAGGCGGCCAGGCACTCCCGCTCCAGCTCGGGGAGCTCGTGCGCCGGGCGCCGCCCCAGCTGCATCTCGCCGAGCAGGAGCTGGCCCAGGTCGAACCCGACGGGCCCCCGCCCCCAGAAGCCGAAGTCGATCATCACGAGGTCGTCGTCGCGCGTGGTGAGCAGCAGGTTGTCGGTGCAGGCGTCGCCGTGCGCGGTCAGGACGGGCAGCGTCTCCAGCTCGTCGACCAGCGCCGGGAGGGCGTCGGCGGCGGCGACGATGCGCCGGCGCAGGCGCGCGTCGAAGGTCGCGGCGACGCCCGGCTCCCGCCAGTAGGCCTCCGTACGGAGCTCGGGGACGACCTTCACGGCCAGCCAGTGCTCCGCGAATCGCCGCGGGGTCCGGCCAGGCGGGACGTCCACGGCGTACGGCGCGACGGCCGGGCTCGCCGCGAGCCGCCCCAGCAGGTACGCCGCGCGCCGGTGGTGCGCGAGGTCGCGGTGGACCCGGCGGACCGGGAGGTGGTCGAGCCAGAGGACCGCCGACTCCGCGCCCAGGTCGCCGACGTGGCGGGCGGGCGCGAGGCCGAGGCCGGCGGGCAGGTGCGCGGCGAGGTCGCCCCGGTAGATGTCGACCTCGGTGCGCCAGGGCATCAGCGGTGCCAGCTGCGAGCGCAGGGGCTCGGGCACCTCCGCGGCCAGCGGCGACCGCCGCCAGGCCTGGACCACCTTGACGAAGAAGGCGTACTCCCGGGTCCGGCCGAGGTCGTCGACGGCGGTGCCCCCGACCAGGTGGCGGCTGCGGGTCGTCAGCGCGGGCCGGTCGTACGGGTGGTCCCGCCGGTGGACGGTGCGTACCCGCACCCGCGGGCGTCCGAGCTGCGCGGCCACCATCGACCCGAGCCGGGACAGCGGCTCCGGGCCGAGGCCGAGGCCGTCGAGGTCGTCGAGGGTGGCGGGGTCGAGCGTCGCGCCGCCCGCGGTCCGCGGCACGGTTACGTCGCGATGCCGGCGGCGGGGACGGCCAGCCCGCGCAGCTCGAACTCCTCCACCCGCGGGGGCGACAGCGGCGCGCCGGACGCGGCCGCGGCCTGCTCGGCCAGGATCGGCCCGACGTGCTCGCGCTCGGCCTTCTCGAACGCGGCCCTGTCGGTCCACACCTCCACCACCTGGAAGCCGGCGTCGGTGGCCCGGCACAGGTGCAGGACGAGCCCGTCGACGTGCCCGCCGGTGCGGCGCAGCAGCTCGGCGTGGGTGGCGTCGTAGACGGCGGCGGGGGCCGGGACGTCGACGACGTGCGCGAAGTAGGTCATGACCGCTCCTTCGTGGGTGTCGTGCCGGTGACGTGCGGGAACCGGGCCGGAAGGCCGGCCACGCCCGGCCCGGACAGCTCGGCCAGCGCGGCAGGGCGGCCGGTGACCAGCAGCAGCAGCGCCGACATCGGGCCCTCCACCCGGACGCCGGACCCCACCCGCCACGGCGCGTCGGTGGCCACCAGCTCGAACCCGCGCAGCAGGCGCTGCGACCGGAACGGGAACGGCTGGCCC
>JAPLAT010000242.1 GCA_026393175.1 Pseudonocardiales bacterium | reverse complement strand
ACGGGCCCCGGATCCGGCTGTCGTATCCTCGTCCAGCGCTACGGCGCACCCCGGCAGGTTGCCCGAGTGGCCAAAGGGAGCGGACTGTAAATCCGTCGGCTTAGCCTACGAAGGTTCGAATCCTTCACCTGCCACACCCCGGCCTCCGGCCCCCTGACCTGCGAGAACAGGTCAGGGGGCCGGAGTCGTGTCCGGGCCCGCGTGGTCGGGAGGGGCTGCGCGCGGGGTCGGCGACGGGTCGTCGGAGGAGGTCGGGGAGGCCCGCTCAGCCGGCCAGGCGCTTGGCCGGGTCGGGAGGGGCGGCGCCGCCCGCGGCGAGGGCGTCGGACCACTCGCCGAGCTGCTTGGTCAGCGCGTCGAGGTCGGGACCGATCGCGTCGACGACGGTCCGCTGCATGGCGTCGGTGGTGGCCTCCAGCTCGCCGCGGAACCGCAGGCCCGCCGCGCTCAGGGCATCGCCCTCGACGAGGCCGCGGTCGCGCAGCGCACGAACCGCCTCGTCCATCCGCTCCGCCGACCACCCCCGCGACGGGGTGTAGGTGAGCAGGTCGTAGCCGCACCACAGCTCGGTGAGCACGTTGCTCTGCACGGGGTCGAGCCCGGCGGCGGCGCACGCGGCGAGGTGGGAGTCGCCGCGGTGCTCGCGGAGCAGGTTGCAGGCGTGCACGAGCGCGGCGAGCGGGTCCTGCGGCCACGGGTCGGCGCTCAGCCCGGTGAACAGCGGCCGGGCCGTCGTCTCCGCGGCCTCGATCCCGCGACGGAGCAGGGCCACCGCGCGGGCGGCGTCGGTGTCGATCCTGCCGAGCTCGCGCCGGGCGGTCCGGCCGGGCGCGTCGAGCCGGATCCGGACGACGTCGTCGCGGGACAGCGCCGCGGCACCCTTCTCGTACACCGGGGCGACGAGGTCCGGGGCGAACACGCCGAGTGCGGTGACGGCCAGCGGCGTCGGCGGGGTGCCGAGGGCGGCCGTGCGCTGCCAGACGTAGGCGGCGAAGTAGTCGTCGAGGCCGAGTGCGGCGTAGTCCTCGGCCGCCTCGGGCGACCAGATCGCCAGGCAGGCCAGCGGCTCGATGGCGTCGCGCAGCATGCGGGCGGGCGTGCGGTGCGCGGCGGCGGGGGAGGGCGGGCGGGGTGCGGCGGGAGGGGCGAAGAACAGCCCGCGCATGGCCTGGTAGTCCATGGGGTGCTCCGATCGGTGCCGGGTCGGTCTCGGTGCGGTCGCGTCGAGGGTCGCCGGGCGGGGTTGCGCGCCGGTTGCGCCCGCCGTCTCGACGGGGGCCCACGTGCCGGGGGAGGATCACGCCGCGGCTCCGGAGGCGGAGGGAGTGACCCGGTGGCGGACGTCGAGATCCGGGTGCTCGGTCCGCTGGAGGTGCGGGTCGACGGGCGCGTGGTGCCGATCGGCAGCCGCAAGCAGCGCGCCCTCCTGGCCGCGCTCGCCGTCGAGGACAACCGGCCCGTCAGCACGGACGCGCTGGCCGAGCTGCTGTGGGGCGACGAGGGCGGGCCGCCGAGCGTCCGGGTGACGCTGCGCAGCCTGGTCTCCCGGCTGCGTCGCGCACTCGGGCCCGCCGGGGGCTGCCTCGCCGCCCGTGGCGGCGGGTACGTCCTCAAGGTCGACCGGGCGGCGGTCGACGCCGTCCGGTTCGAGCGCGCCCTGGCGTGGGGCCGCGACCGGCTCGCCGCCGGGCACGCGACCGACGCGGTCGACGCGCTGCGCGACGCGCTCGCGCTGTGGCGGGGACCCGCCCACGCCGAGCTCGACGGGCACGAGTTCGCCCGCCCCTCCGCGCACCGGCTGGAGGAGGCGCGGCTCACGGCCGTGGAGGACCTCGTCGACGCCGAGCTGCGCGCCGGGCTCACCGCCGACGCGCTCGCCCGGGCCGAGGGGCAGGTGGCCGCGCAGCCGCTGCGCGAACGGGCGTGGGGCCAGGTGATGCTGGCGCGCTACCGGTCCGGCCGCCAGGCCGACGCGCTCGCCGCCTACCGGACGGTGCACGCCCTCCTGCGCGACGAGCTCGGCGTGGCCCCGACCCCGGCGCTGGTGGAGCTGGAGGCGCGGATCCTGCGGCAGGACCCGCTGCTGTCCGACGACGGCCCGACGCCGCCCGCCGCCCGCCGCCCGGGCCCGGACCTGCCGACGGCCCCGACCCCGCTCGTCGGCCGGTCGGCCGAGCTCGTAGAGCTGGCCGCGGAGCTGGTCGGGACCCGGCTGCTCACGTTGACCGGCACCGGCGGGGTCGGCAAGACCCGGCTGGCGATGCGGCTCGCCACGGACGCCACGTCCGCCCACGACGGCGGTGTCCGGCTCGTCGAGCTGGCCCCGCTCGACCCGGACGCCGGTGACGCGGCCGTCCTGACCGAGGTGGCGTCAGCGGTCGGCGTCGCCACCGCGGGAGCCGGCACGCCCGCCGAGATCGTGCGGCGCATCGCCGACCACGTCGGCGACCGGCGCGTGCTGCTGGTGGTCGACAACTGCGAGCACGTCGTCGACGCCGTGGCGCATGGCCTCGACGCGCTCCGGCGCCGCTGCCCGCACCTCACCGTCCTCGCCACCAGCCGCGAGCCGCTCGGGGTGGGCGGGGAGGTGTGCAGGGCCGTGGCGCCGCTGTCCGTGCCCCCTCCGGACGCGGCGGAGGTCGCCGACCTCGCGGGCTCCGACGCCGTCGCGCTGTTCCGGGAGCGGGCCCGGGCCGTGTGCGCCGACTTCGAGCTGGAC
The DNA here is from genome assembly GCA_026393175.1 of Pseudonocardiales bacterium. Lineage (GTDB taxonomy): Bacteria > Actinomycetota > Actinomycetes > Mycobacteriales > Pseudonocardiaceae > Pseudonocardia. The sequence goes on along the minus strand of JAPLAT010000242.1, from coordinate 3,533 downwards.
GCGGACAACGCCGCCGCCGTCGCCCGCATCTGCCGCCGCCTCGACGGCATCCCGCTCGCGCTGGAGCTCGCCGCGGCCCGGATGCGGGTGCTCGGGGCCGACCAGATCGCCGCCCGGCTCGACGACCGGTTCGCGCTGCTCACCGCGGGGGAGCGGACCGCGTCGCCCCGGCAGCGGACGCTGCGGGCCGCGGTGGAGTGGAGCCACCGGCTGCTCACCGCCGACGAGCAGGTCGTGCTGCGCAGGCTGGCGGTGTTCGCCACCTCGTTCGACCTGGACGCGGCCGAGGCGGTCGCCGGCGACGGCGACCTGGCGGGCCGGGTGACCGAGCTGGTCCTCCGGCTCGTGGACAGGTCGGTGGTGGCCACCCGGCGGCGCCGCGGCACGGTCCGCTTCGTGCTGCTGGAGACCGTGCGCGGCTTCGCGGCCGAGCGGCTGGCCGACGCGGGGGAGACCGCGGAGGTCCGGGCCCGGCACCGCGCGCACTACGTCGGGCTGGCCCGCGAGCAGCGCCGCGTGTGGGGAGCGGGCTGGGACTCCGCGCTCTGGCACCGCCGGGTCGCGGCCGAGGAGGAGAACTTCCGCGCCGCCGTCTCCTCGGCGCTGGCCGACGACGACCACGACGGCGCGCTGCTGCTGCTCAGCGGGCTGTGGGTGCACTGGGCGTGGGCCGCGGGCCGCGCCGAGGCCATCGGCTGGCTCCGCCGGGCCGTGGACGGCCCGGGGACGGACCTCGTCGCGCGATCGGAGTGCGCGCTCGGGCTCGCGGTGCTGCTGCGGTGGTGGGAGGCCGGCGAGCCGGAGGAGTCGGTGCGCCTGTTCGCGCGGGCCGCCGCGCTGGCCGACGAGGCCGACGACGACGCCTGCCGCTTCTGGGCCCGCTACTTCCTCGCGGAGTTCCGCATGCTGCGCGGCGACCGGGACGGCGCCCGCGCCGGCTACCTGGACGCGCAGCGCGTCGCCGTCCCGCGCAACAGCGCCGGATGGTGCAGCTACAGCTTCGGGTGGATCGCGATGGGGTCCGGCGAGGCCGCGGCCGCCCGGGTCGCCTTCGCCCGGAGCGTGGACCTGTCCGGGCCCGACGACCTCGTCCGCCCGCACGCCCTCGCGGCGCTGGCGCCGCTGCTGGCCGGGTCCGATCCCGAGCGGGCGGCGGCCGCCGCGGCCGGGGCCCTCGCGTCCGCCCGCGCGTTCCCGCTTCCCGCGGTGCACGTGATGGCCCTGGTGCGGGCCGCCCAGACCTTCGTCCTGTGCGGGGAGGACGGCGCCGCGCGGGAGGTGGTCGCCGAGCTGTTCGACCTGCAGCACCGCCTCGGCAACCTGCAGTTCCGGGCCGAGTCCTTCGAGGTGGTCGCGGCCCTCGCCGCCCGGTCGGGTGACCACCGGGCGGCGGCCCGGCTGCTCGGTGCGGGCGGCGCGGTGCGTGCCACCCGCACCGAGGACGACGCCGGCGTGCGCGTGCTCGCCGACGTCGTCGCCGACACCCGGCGCCGGGTGCTCGCCGCGCTCGGCGCCGAGGCCTACGGCCGGGCGGCCGCGGCGGGGGCCGCGGTGCCCGTGGCGGACCTGGTCGCCGAGGTGCGGGCCGCCCACCCGTGGCGGTGACCCGGCCCGGGACCGGCCTCAGGAGTGCGCGACGCGGAACACCCGGTAGTCGATGCGCGGGCCCGGCAGGATCCGGGCCTCGGCGACGAACACCGTGCGGTTGACCCACGCGTACCGCTCGTCACCGGTCTCGAGGCGGGGTGCGGTGACGAAGTACTGCTCGCCGAAGTCGGTCGGGACGTCACCGCCGGCGAACACGGCCATGACCGCGGGCGTCAGCTCGATCAGCCCGTGCAGCTGGATGTAGATCGACGCGCCGTCGACCGTGACCACGGTGTTGCGGACGTCGAGCCGCCCGAAGCCGTCCTGGCCGATCAGCAGCCAGTCGCCGCCCGCCGTCGGGGCGATCGTGCCCTTGAGGCGGTCGCCGACGACCTCCCCGCCGGACCCGGACGCGATCATCCGGTGGCCGAACGGGCCGGTCCCGACGTCGGCGACCCCGCCGACGTCCACGAAGTAGTCGAGTTCCTTGATCAGCTCGGGCACGGTGCACCTCTCGGGACGGCGTGGTCGTTGACGCCGGAAAGGGTCACCGCGGCCGGTTGCGCGCCGGTTGCGCGTCCGTCACGGGCCCCCGTGGGGCCTCGCCGTCGACCGACCGGTCTGCCGGGACCGACGGGCGGCGCCGTGTTGGCACTGTCAGGCCGAGGATCGGGCGGGATCGATTACGGAGCATCGGTCCATGACCGACTGGTTGGACCGCGCGGCGTGCCGGGACGTCGACCCGGAGAGGGACGACCCGGTGGGTCCGTCGTGAGCATGGCGCCGGCACGGCCGTCCGCCATCGGCCTGGCAGTGCCAGCGACCGGGCCGGAACCGGCCTTCCAGGGCGGTCCGGGACGGCGCGCCCCCCGGCCGGATCGCGGGGCGGTGCCCGGCCGGGTCGTTGCGTCTCCCCGCTGGCATCCGGGCGACGGCTTCTGCACACTGTGCCCAGCAGACGCGCGGAGCGGCAGCGCTCCGGATGACCGGCCGGGGAAGCGTGGCCCACGAGTCGGGCGGCGGGGCCAGGAGGAGTCGAGATGCCGCTGTGCGGCACGGGCGAGGTCACGGAGCGGGTGATGGCGCTGCTCGGGCTGGCCGACCCGCCCCGCACGTCCCCCGCGGACACGACACCGGTGGCCGACCTCGGTGCCGGCACACACGACGAGACCGTGCTCTCGGCGGTGCTCGACGTGGCGATCCGGCTCACCCGCGCCGACATGGGCAACATCCTGATCCGACGGGACGGCGCCCTGCACCTCGTGGCCTCGCGCGGCTTCGACGAGCCGTTCCTCAGCCAGTTCGAGCGCGTGGCGGACGAGGGCTCGGCCTGCGCCACCGCGATGGCGTCGGGCCAGGCGGTCGTCGTGCCCGACGTGACGAGCAGCCCGATCTTCGCCGGCACGGAGGCGCTCGCCGTCATGGTCGGCGCCCGCGCGCTCGCGGTGCACTCCACGCCGATGGTCGACGCGGAGGGGCGCGTGTTCGGCGTGGTGTCGACGCACTACCACCGGACCCACCGGCCCGAGCCCGGCCAGCTCGCGTTGATGGCCATCCTGGCCGGCGTGTGCGCCGACGCGCTCGCGCGGGCGGACCGCACCGCGTCCTGAGGGCGGGTGCCGGGCCGCTACCGCCGCACGCGGAAGCGGAGCACCCCGGGCAGACTGCGGCCGGTGAGCCTGCCGTTCCCGGAACCCACCGATCCCCGGCCGTCCCGGTCGGCCGTCCTGCTCGGCTACCTCGACTTCTTCCGCGGGCGTGTCGTCGACCTCGTCGGCACGCTCCCGCCGCCGCGGTGCGGGACTGTGTGCTCCCGTCCGGGTGGTCGCCGCTGGAGCTGGCCCACCACCTGCGCCACGTCGAGCGCCGCTGGCTGGAGTGGGGGTTCCTCGGGACGGCCGTGCCGGACCCCTGGGCCGACGAGGTGGACGGCCGCTGGCACGTCC
>JAPLAT010000412.1 GCA_026393175.1 Pseudonocardiales bacterium | reverse complement strand
CGCCGCCGCGCGCGTCGCCGCCGCGCCCGTCACCCCCGGGCGGCCAGGTCCGCGTGCGTCGCCCGCAGCTCCCGCTTGAGGATCTTCCCGCTGGGGTTCTTCGGCAGGCTCTCGGCGAGCACGACGTACTTGGGCCGCTTGTACCCCGCCAGCACGCCGCGGACGTGCTCGTCCACCTGCTCCGCGGTCAGCGCGGCGCCCTCGCGGGGCACCACCACCGCGGTGACGGCCTCGATCCACGTCGGGTGCGGGATGCCGAACACGGCGACCTCGGCCACGCCGTCGAGCCGGTAGATGGCCTCCTCGACCTCGCGGGACGCGACGTTCTCCCCGCCGGTCTTGATCATGTCCTTCTTGCGGTCGACGACGGACAGGTAGCCGTCCTCGGTCATGATCCCCAGGTCGCCGGAGTGGAACCAGCCGCCCGCGAACGCCGCCGCCGTCTTGTCCTCGTCCTCGTAGTAGCCCAGGGCGGCGTGCGGGCTGCGGTGCACGATCTCGCCGACCTCGCCCGGCGCGACCGGGTTGCCGTCGTCGTCGACGACCCGGGTCTCCACGTTGATCGCCGCGCGGCCCGCCGACCCGGCGCGGGGCAGCTGCTCGTCCGGGCGCAGGATCGTGGCCAGCGGCGACATCTCGGTCTGGCCGTAGAAGTTCCAGAACCGTACGTCGGGCAGCCGCCGCGACAGCTCCTTGAGCACCTCCACCGGCATCGCCGACGCGCCGTAGTAGCCCTTGCGCAGCGTCGACAGGTCGCGGGTGTCGAAGTCGGGGTGGCGCAGCAGCGAGATCCACACGGTGGGCGGGCAGAACAGCTTCGTGGCCCCCTCCCGCTCCACGGCCGCCAGCAGGGCGGCCGGGTCCGGCCCGGGCAGGATCACGCTGGTGGCGCCGAGGTAGACGTCCACGGAGAAGAAGCAGTCCAGCTGCGCGCAGTGGTACATCGGCAGCGAGTGCACCTCGACGTCGTCGGCGGCCATCCCGCCGTCGACGATGCACGACACGTACTGGGTGACGAGCGACCGGCTCGACAGCATCACGCCCTTGGGCCGCGACTCCGTGCCCGAGGTGTACATGAGGCGCAGCGGGTCGTCGTCGGTGACCGTGACGTCGGGCGCCTCGGCCGGCCCCTCGGTCCACCAGCCGTCGACGTCCTCCCAGCCCGGCGCCGAGCCGCCGATCCGGGCCTTCAGCGCCCCGGTCAGCCCGGCCGCCTCCAGCGCCTTCTCCGCCGTGGGCACCAGCGCGTCGCCCGCGACCAGGCCCCTGGCCCCGGAGTGGGTGAGGATGAACGCGATCTCCTCGGGCCCGAGCATGAAGTTCACCGGCACGAGCACCACCCCGGCCCGCGCCGTCGCGAACGCCAGCACCGCGAACTGCCAGGAGTTGCGGGCCAGCAGCGCCAGCCGGTCGCCCTTCACGACGCCGCGCGCGGCCAGGGCGTGCGCCGCCCGGTTCACCGCGACGTCGAACTCGGCGTAGGTGAACCGCTGCTCGCCGTCGACCACCGCCACCTTGTCCGGGTACCGGCGGGCCGTACGGTGCAGCAGGTCGCCGAGCGTGTGCTGACGGGCCCGGGCGATCGCGGCGGTGGTCTCGTCGGTGAACGTCACGGCCGGATCATGCCCGAGCGGCCGGGTGCCGGACCACCTCCACCCGCACGGTCCGCCGGTCGGCCGCGGTCACCTCGTGCACCGGCCCGGTGAGCTGGACGCCGGCCGTCAGCACGGGGTCCGCGCACGAGGTGACGACGAACAGCTCGACCGCCCCCGGCTCGACGACGCGTACCATCCGCCGGTCGGAGAACGCCAGCCGGTGGGTCGGCACGTCCAGGACGACGTCGGCGGCCTCGCCCGGCTCCAGGTGCACGCGGGCGTAGCCGAGCAGGGCAGCGACCGGCCGCGTCACCGACGCGACGGGGTCGCTGCCGTAGAGCTGCACGACCTCGGCCCCGGCCCGGTCGCCGGTGTTGGTGACCCGGCAGCGCACCACGAGCGCGCCGTCGGTGGGCACCCGGTCGGCGTCGAGACGCAGGTCGGAGTGCGCGAACGTCGTGTAGGACAGCCCGAAGCCGAACGGCCGCACCGGCGTCGGGTCCAGGTTGGAGACCGAGCCGGGCCCGCCCAGGCGCGGGTGCAGGTAGCCGTGCGGCTGGCCGCCCGCCGAGCGGGGCAGGCTCACCGGGAGCCGCCCGGAGGGCGTGACGCGCCCGGCGAGCACGCCGGCCACCGCGCGGGCGCCCTCCTGGCCGGGGAAGAACGCCTGCACCGCGGCGGCGCACCGGTCGAGCACCCGGTCCAGGACGTAGGGCCGGCCGGTGAGCAGCACGAGGACGACGGGTGTGGCGGTCTCGAGCAGCGCCTCCAGCAGGGCGGGCTGCACGCCGGGGAGCTCGAGGGAGTCGGCGTCGCAGCCCTCCCCCGAGGTGCCGCGCCCGAACAGCCCGGCGTGGTCGCCGAACACGGCGACGCACAGGTCGGCGCCGCGGGCGGCCTCGACCGCGGCCGCGAACCCGGTGGTGTCCGCGGTGTCGACGTCGGACCCCCGCGCGTGCACGACCTCGGCCCCGCCGAGCTCGCCGCGCAGCGCGGCCAGCACGCTCGGCACGTCGAGGCCCAGCTCGGTGCCGGGATGCCGGTCCAGCACGTGGTTGGCGAAGCTGTAGCAGCCGAACAGCGCCGTCGGGTCGTCGGCGTTGGGGCCGACGACCGCGACCCGGCGCGCGGCGGCGGGGTCCAGCGGCAGGACGCCGTCGTTGCCCAGCAGGACGACGGACTCCTCGGCGAGCCGGGCGGCGAGCGCGCGGTGCGCGGGCGGGTCCAGGTCGATCCGGTCGGGCACCGGCGCGTCGAACGTGGCGTCGAGCAGGCCCAGCCGGGCCTTCTGCTCCAGCACCCGGTGCACCGCGCGGTCGACGAGCGCCTCGGGCAGCTCGCCGTCGCGCACCTTCGCGGCCAGCGGCGCGAGGTAGGCGGTGCCGGTGGGCAGCTCCACGTCGATGCCGGCGGCGAGCGCCTGCGCCGCGGCGTCGCCCAGGTCCGCGGCGACGCCGTGCAGCGTGTGCAGGAAGGCGACGGAGAAGTAGTCGGCCACGACCGTGCCGGTGAAGCCCCACCGGTCCCGGAGCAGGCCGGTGAGCAGCCCGGCGTCCGCGGCGACCGGCAGGCCGTCGACCTCGGCGTAGGAGTTCATCACCGAGCCCGCGCCGCCGTCGAGCACGGCCATCTCGAACGGCGGCAGCAGCACGTCGGCCAGCTCCCGGGGACCGGCGTGCACCGGCGCGAGGTTGCGGCCCGCCTGCGACGCCGAGTACCCGACGAAGTGCTTGAGCGTGGCGACGACCCCGGCCGACTGCAGCCCGCGGACGTACGCGGTGGCGATCGTGCCGACGACGTAGGGGTCCTCGGCGATGCACTCCTCGACCCGGCCCCAGCGGGCGTCGCGCACCACGTCGAGCACCGGGGCGAGCCCCTGGTGCACGCCCAGCGCGGCCATCGACGACCCGATCGCCGCGCCCATCCGCTCCACCAGCTCGGGGTGGAAGCTCGCGCCCCACGACAGCGGCGCGGGGAACGTCGTGGCCCGCCACGCCGCCAGCCCGGTCAGGCACTCCTCGTGCACGAGCGCCGGGATGCCCAGCCGGGTGTGCTCGACGAGCCAGCGCTGCCGCTCCACGACGGCGCGGGCCCCGTCGACCGGCTCGACGGGCGCCGTGCCGAACGGGCGGGTGAGCTGGCCGAGGCCGTCGCGGGCGAACGCGGGGAACCCGGACTGCTCGTCCTGCATCGCGTCCTGCATGGGCGCGACGTCGCCGCCGTCCCCCGATCCGCCGCGCCCCTCCCAGAGCCCGACGAGCTGGGCGAGCTTCTCCTCCAGCGTCATCCGGGAGAGCAGGTCGGCGACGCGGTCCGCGGTGTCGCCCGCGAGGTCGCCGCCGGTGCGGGGGGACAGGTCCGTGGTCATGGGTTCCCTTCGGAGGTCACTTGCCGGCACCCGCGGTGAGGCCGGCCAGCAGGAAGCGGCGGCCCAGCAGGTAGACCGCGAGCAGGGGGACGAGCGAGAGCGTCACCGCGGCCGTGACCAGCGGGACGTTGGTGCCGTACTGGCCCTGGAAGTCCCAGAGCCCGAGCGTCAGCACCCGTACCGCCGGGTCCTGCGTGAGCACCAGCGGGAACAGGAACCCGTTCCACGCCTGCAGAGCGGTGAAGATGCCGACGGTGGCCAGCCCCGGCCGCGACAGCGGCAGGACCAGCGAGAACAGCGCGCGGACGGGACCGGCGCCGTCGATCGTGGCCGCCTCGTACAGCTCGGCGGGCACGTCGCGCAGGCTCGAGGTGAGCACGACGACCGACAGCGGCAGCGCGAACGCCGCGGTGGGCAGGATGATCGCGAGCAGCGAGTCGTAGAGCCGCAGCTGGGTGATCATGAGGTACAGCGGCACGATCACCGCCTGGGCGGGCACGGCCAGCCCGAGCAGCAGCACCGAGAACGCCCCGGACACCAGCCGGCTGCGGCTGCGCACGATCGCGTAGGCCGCGGGCAGCGCCAGGGTCAGCACGATCGCCACGCAGGCGGCCGTCACGAGGACGTTGTTGAGGAAGTAGCGCGGGAACTCCGAGGTCAGGACGGTGACGTAGTTCTCGGCGGTGAGCTCGGTGGGCGGCGCGGTCGGGCCGTCGGCGAGGTAGTCCCCCGACGCGCGGACGCTGGTGACGGCGAGGAAGTACAGCGGGACGCCGACGAGGACGAGCCACGCGCCCGCGCCGAGGCCGCCGAGCCAGTTCGGCCGCCGTGCGCGCCACGGGCGCCGCGGCGGTGCCGGGACGCCGGCGGGCGCCTGCGGCGGGGTCAGGGTCGCGGTCACGCCAGGCCCTCCCGCTGGCTGGTCATCCGGCGGTAGCCGGTGACGCGGGTGATCACCAGGGACAGCGTCGCCCCGGCGACGAGCAGCACGACGGCGAGCGCGGCGGCGTAGCCCATCTGGAAGCTGCGGAAGCCCTCCAGGTACATGTGCAGCGGCAGGATCCTCGTCGCCGTGCCCGGGCCGCCACCGGTGAGGATGAGGACGATCTCGAAGTAGGTCAGCGACCCGACGACGATGAGCACGCCCGAGGTGATGACGGTGTCGCGCAGCTGCGGCAGGGTCACCGAGCGGAACTGCTGCCAGCGGTTCGCCCCGTCGAGCACGGCGGCCTCGTAGAGCATCGCCGGGATCGCCCGCGTCGCGGCCTGGTAGAGCAGCGTGTGGAACGGCATGAACTGCCAGGAGATCACCAGCAGCACGGCGCCGAAGGCGAACGAGGAGTCGCCGGTGATGTTGCCGTCCGCGATCCCGACGAGCGGGCCGAGCACGCTGGCCAGCCCGAAGTTCGGGTCGAACAGCGTGACCCACAGGACCGCGATCGCCGCGCTCGACATGAGCAGCGGCACGACGAACACCGCGGCGAGCAGCGCCCGCCCGCGCCCCGGCCCCGCCAGGTAGACCCCCAGCGGGAGCGCGATCGCGGTCTGCACCGCCCAGGACGCCGCCGTCAGCGCGGCGGACAGCCGCAGGGAGTCGAGGAACACGGCGTCGCCCGCGAGCCGCCGCCAGTTGTCCAGCCCGATCCACTGCGGCGGGTTGAGCCCGTCGTAGGAGGTGAAGGACAGGTAGCCGACGGCGACCATCGGCAGCAGCGCGAACAGGCCGAAGAAGGCCAGGGCCGGGACGGCCCAGGCGAACCCGGGCCGTCCCGCCTCGACCGCGGAGGCCCTGCTCACCGCGTGGCCGCCGCGTCCATCTCCGTGCCGAACCCCTCGGGGGACAGCTCGCCGAGGAAGACCCGCGACAGGTTGGTCAGCATCGCCTGCGCGACGTCGGCCGGCAGGGCCTGGTCCCAGGACTGCGTGAACGTCGGCGCGTTCTGCACCTGGGCGTAGCTGTAGGCGTTGAAGTCGGCGAACTCGCCGGTGGAGACCTGCTCGTCCAGCCCGGACACCGCCGGGACCTGGCCGACGTCGATCATGCCCTGGATGTAGGCGGGGTCGGTCATCCGCGTCAGCAGGAACTCCGTCGCCGCGGCGACGTCGGAGGACTGGGCGGACACCGAGTAGAAGTTGCTCGGGTTGCCGACGATCACCGACGGGTCGCCCGTGCCGCCCTCGACGGCCGGGAAGTCGGCCCAGCCGAGCAGGCCGGCGTCGAGGAAGTCCGGGAAGTTGTCGTTGAGGCTGGTGACCTCCCACGACCCCATGAGCTCCATCGCCGCGCGGCCGCTGGTCAGCAGCGCCTGCGAGCCCTGGTTGTCGTAGTTCACCGCGGCGAAGTTGGTGCCGAACGCGCCGCGGTCGACGAGGTCGCGGATCTGCTGCAGCGACGTGATGACGGCGGGGTCGCTCCACGCCCCCGGCGTGCCGTCGACGATCGCCTGGAAGACCTCGGGGCCGCCGTTGCGCTCGACGAGGTACTCCAGGTACATCAGCTCGGTCCAGGCCTGCGAGCCCGCCAGCGCGATCGGCTGCACGCCCGCGGCCTTCAACCGCTCGACGACGTCGAGGAACGCCGTCCACGTCGTCGGGAACTCGGTGATCCCGGCGTCGGCGAAGACCTGCTTGTTGTAGAAGAACGACACCGGCTGGACGCCCTGCATCGGGATGCCGTAGACCCGGCCGTCGAGCGTGCCGACCTCCATCACGCTGGGCAGGAACGCGTCGCGCACCTCGGGCCGCGCGGCGAGCGCGTCGGTGAGGTCGGCGACCTGCCCGGCCTCGACGTAGCCGGCGAGGTTGCCGCCGCCCCAGTTGTAGAAGATGTCCGGCGCGTTGGGCGAGCCGATCGCGGTCTGCAGGGCGGCCTTGTAGGGGTCGTTGACGTAGGTGCGCAGGGTGATGTCCGGGCCCTCGCCGGCGTTGAAGGCGTCGACGGCGGCCTGCTGCACGCCGTTGATGCCCTCGTTCTCCAGCGTCCACAGGGCCAGGCCGTCCGAGCCGGCCGCCGCCCCGGGGCCCGCGGTGCCGCAGGCCGCGGTCAGGGCCAGGGCGCCGGCGAGGGCGCCCGCGGTGAGTGTTCTGCGCGCACGGGACCAGGTCGACATGGGCTCTCCTTCGAGCGGCCAGCGAAAGTTTCCGAGACTTGCGAAACGAGGTGGGCCGAAGATAGGAGCGTCACCCGGGAGCGTCAAGGGGTCATCGACGGGAACTCGCGGCAGAAACTTTCGCTAGGGTGTGCCGGTGACCAGCTCCCGCGTGACCATCGCGGAGATCGCCGAACACGCGGGCGTCTCCGTGCCGACGGTGTCGAAGGTGCTCAACGGCCGCGCCGACGTCGCCGAGAGCACCCGGGTGCGCGTGCAGCAGGTGATGGTCGAGCGCGGGTACAAGCGGCGCCAGCCGGTCTCGCGGGGCCGCGTCGGGCTGGTGGACGTGCTGATCGACCGGATCGACTCGCCGTGGAGCGTGGAGGTGCTGCGCGGGGCCGAGGCCGAGGCCCGCCGCGCCGGCTGCCAGATCGTGCTCAGCTCCACCGGCGGCGACCACTCCGGCGAGCGCCAGTGGCTCGACCGGCTCGCCGCCCGCCGCTCCGACGGGCTCGTGCTGGTCGTCGACGAGCCCGAGCCGGAGACGGCCGAGGCGCTCGCCGCGCTGGGCACGCCGATCGTGCTGCTCGACCCGGTGGGCGGCAGCGACCCGTCGTTCGCGACCGTCGGCGCGACGAACTGGGCGGGCGCGCTCAGCGCCGTCGAGCACCTGGTGGGGCTCGGGCACCGGCGGATCGGGGTGATCTCGGGGAACCCCCGGCTGGCCTGCAGCCAGGAGCGGGTGGAGGGCTACCGGGCGGCGCTGGGCCGGGCCGGGATCGAGGCCGACCCCGCGCTCGTGCACTTCGGGGACTTCCTCACCCCGGGCGGGCGGCGCGGCGCCGCCGCGATGCTCGACCTGCCCGAGCCGCCCACCGCGATCTTCGCCGGGTCGGACATGCAGGCGATCGGGGTCTACCAGGTGGCCGCCGAGCGGGGCCTGCGCGTGCCCGAGGACCTCAGCGTCATCGGCTTCGACGACATCGCCGTCTGCGAGTACCTCACCCCGCAGCTGACGACCGTGCACCAGCCGCTGGCCCGGATGGCGGCCGAGGCCGTGCGCCTGGTGCTGGCCGCGGGCGAGCGCGGCGGCGGGCCGGCCCCCCGTATGGAGCTCGCCACGCACCTCGTCGTGCGCGGGAGCGCGGGCCCGGCCCCGCGCTGAGCGGGCGCCCCGCCCCGGTCAGCCGGCCGCGGCGTACGCGTCCCCGACGGCGACGTCCCCCGCCGCGGCGACGTCGGCGTACACCCCCGCGCTCGCCCACACGCCCCCGACCTGCGGGATCTCGATGCGGTTGTGCTTGGCCACGGCGCGCAGCGTCTCGACGTCGGTGGGCAGGTCGCCCTGGGCCAGCGTCGTCATCACGCAGCGCATGGTGGCGAAGGAGTAGCGGACGCGGGCCCCGCCGACCGCCATCTCGCTGCCCGGCCAGTCGTTCTCGACGAAGCCCTCGCCCGCGCCGTCGAGCACGAGGTTGGGCCGGTAGCGGCGGACGTCGAACGTGGCGCCGGGCGCGAGCTCGTGCAGCCGGTCCAGCGTCGCGGTCGTGAGCACGTGCAGCGCCGAGAGGTCGAAGAACGTCCCGGGGGCGCCGAAGGCGGAGATGCCGAACCGGCTGATGGCCTCGCCGGTCTCCTCGTGCCGCACCAGCGTGCCGTCGATGAGGGCCTGCGGGGCGAGGCCGGGGATGTCGGGCCAGTACTCCTCGAAGCCCGCCCCCTCCGGCGCGGTCGAGGCCAGCCGCACGGGCCGGCCGAGCACGGCGGTCAGCGCCTCGTCGACGCCGGTGTCGTCGCTGCGCAGCACCGAGCCGTCGGGGAAGGTGATCTCGACCGGCGGCGGCGCCTCGCCCTCCTGCGGTTCGGTGACGAAGCGCGCGGAGAACCGCAGCAGGTCCGCCCAGCGGCGCGGCACCTTCGCGCTCGCGACGTCGCCGGTCTCGACGTCGATCACGGCGTAGGCCCGGTCCCCGACGAGGCCGGTGGCGCCGATGCGGGCCCGGTCGAGCGACTCGCCGAGCATCGACTTGACCGGGTACCGGTGGATCTCGGCGATCGTCATGATCCCGGTCTAGCGGCCGGGGGCTCCGGCGGGGAACCCTCCGGACGGAGGGGATGCGCGGTCCGTTCCGCACATGCGGCGAGGGTCCGGAGTTGCTTCCGCATCATCACGAGGTCGCCCCAGGCGATCAGCGTGCCGAGCCGGCTCGCCGTCAGGTCGAGGCGCCCGATCAGCCGGCACGCGGCCGGCCCGGCGGGCACGACCCGGTACGTGCACGCCATCGGCCCGAAGCGGCGCACCGGGCCGGGGCGCCCCACGCCCGTGATCTCGCGGCCGCGCTCCACCGCCGCCACCTCGAAGATCATCACGAACGGCGTGCCCGGGGCGAGGGTGTCGGCGCCGGGGGTGAGCGTGCGGGGGCTGCGCCTGCCGAGGTTGTCGACGAGGTCGTAGCTGTAGGGGGCGCGGGTGAGCTGGCAGACCCACCGGAACGTCACGTCGGCGGGCGCGGCGACGTCGACGGCCCGGATCATCCGGGCCGCGGGGTCGGGCACGAGGTCCGCGCACGGGTAGTGCGCGTCGATCTCGGCGTCGGTGGCGCCCCAGCTCCACGGCAGCCCCCGGCGCACGGTCACCCGATCACAGTAGGTCGATCGGTGGATCCCGGCCCGGTCACGCGGTCGACGCCGGGCCGGGCCGGGGGCGCGCAGGCTCGGACCGTGATCCGTCGCCTGCTGCCCCCCGCCCTCCTGGTCGCCCTCCTGCTCGGCGCGTGCGCGTCCCCGCCGCGGGCCGGGGACCTGGTCACGCTCGACACCGGCACCGTCCGCGGCACGGTCGACGCCGGCAACCGGGTCTTCCGCGACCTCCCGTTCGCCGCCCCGCCGGTCGGTGACCTGCGCTGGGCGCCACCCGCCCCGCCCGCGCCCTGGGACGGCGTCCGGGACGCGACCGCGTCCGGCCCGCCCTGCCCCCAGGCGCCGAAGGCGGTCGCGGAGATCGCGAGCGAGGACGAGGACTGCCTGACCCTGGAGGTGACGACCCCCCGCGCGGCCGGCCCGCCGCGGCCCGTGCTGGTCTGGGTGCACGGCGGCACCGGCACCAACGGCGCGGGCAGCGCCTTCGACGCCCGCCGCTTCGCCCGCGACGCCGACGCCGTGCTGGTGACCGTGAACTACCGGCTGGGCGTGTTCGGCGCGTTCGGCCACCCCGACCTGCCCGAGGCCGGCACGCTCGGCCTCGCCGACCAGCAGGCCGCGCTGCGCTGGGTGCGGCGCAACGTCGCCGCGTTCGGCGGGGACCCGGCCGCCGTCACCGTGGTCGGCGAGTCCTTCGGCGCCTACGGGCTCACCGCCCAGCTCACCTCGCCGCCGGAGGCGGGGCTGTTCCGCGGCGCGGTCCTGCAGAGCGGGCTGGCGCTGCACGACTACCCGGCCGGGACGATCGCGCCGGGCTCGCCGCCGGTGCCGACGCTGTGGTCCACGCGCGCGGAGGCGGAGGCGCTGGGTGCGTGGGTCGCCGGGCAGGTGGGGTGCGCGGACCTCGCCTGCCTGCGCGCGCTCCCGGCCCGTGACCTGCTCCCCTTCACCGACCTGTTCACCCGCTACGTCGCCGGGACGGCCGTCCTGCCCGAGGACCCCGTCGCCGCGCTGGCGGCCGGCCGCTTCCACCGCGTCCCGGTGCTGTCCGGCGGCACCCGCGACGAGCACCGGCTCTACACCGCCGCGTTCTACGACCTGGCCGGGCGGCCCGTCACGGCGGAGGGCTACCGGGACCTGCTGGACACCGCGTTCGGCGCCGACGCGGACGCCGTCGCCGCCGAGTACCCGCTCACCGCGTTCGCGTCGCCGGGGCTGGCCTGGTCCGCGGTCGTCACCGACCGGCTCTGGGCGCTGGCCCAGGCCCGCCAGGACGCCCTGCTCGCCGCGCACACCACCGTGCACCGCTACGAGTACGCCGACCCCGCCGCGCCGCCGGTGATCCCGTTCCCGCCCGGGTTCCCGCCGGGCGCGCACCACTCGTCGGAGGTCTTCTCCCAGTTCGACGCGCCCGGCAGCGGCGAGTTCGGGGCCACGGCGGGCGGGTTCACCGCCGCGCAGCGCGCCTTCGCCGGCGAGCTCAACGGCATCTGGGGGGCCTTCGCGCGCACCGGGGACCCCGGCTGGGCCCCGGGCCCGGTGCAGGCGCTCGCCCCCGGCGCGAGCGGACCCGTCGACCACGCGGCGCTGCACCGGCTGCCCTTCTGGGAGCGCATCACAAGTCGGTGACGCTGCGTCACGAACTCCCGGCGACGTCGTTGGGCCGTCCGGGGGGAGGGCACACATGATCGAGCTGGACGCCGTCTCCAAGGTGTACCGGGCCGGAACGGTGGGCGTGCGGGCGCTGGACGCGGTCGACCTGCGCATCGACGACGGCGAGCTCGTCGCGATCATGGGGCCGTCCGGGTCGGGCAAGAGCACGATGATGAACGTCCTGGGCTGCCTGGACGTGCCGACCTCCGGCCACTACCGCATCGACGGCCTCGACGTCGGGCTGATGAGCGAGAACCGGCTCGCCGACATCCGCAACCGGCGCATCGGCTTCGTGTTCCAGTCCTTCAACCTCATCCCGCGCACCAGCGCCGTGCGCAACGTCGAGCTGCCGCTGGTCTACGCGGGGGACGGGGCGCGGGCGCGGCGCTCCCGGGCCCGCGCCGCGCTGGACCGGGTGGGCCTGGCCGACCGGGCCGGGCACCTGCCCAACGAGCTCTCCGGCGGCCAGCAGCAGCGGGTCGCGATCGCCCGCGCGCTGGTCACCGAGCCCGCGATGATCCTGGCCGACGAGCCGACCGGCAACCTCGACTCGGTCTCCACCGAGGAGATCATGCGGCTGATCGTCGAGCTCAACACCGCGGGCCGCACCGTCGTGCTGATCACCCACGAGGACGACGTCGCCGCGTACGCCTCGCGGGTGGTGCGGCTGCACGACGGCCGGATCGCGAGCGACGAGCGGCGCGCGCCCGACCCGGGCTCCGGGGACGCGCCGTGACGGTCCTCGAGTCGCTGCGGATCGCCCTGCGGGCGCTGCGCAGCAACACGCTGCGGTCCGCGCTGACGACGCTGGGCATCGTCATCGGCGTCGCGGCGGTGATCGTGCTGGTGGCCCTGGGCAACGGCCTGCAGACCGGGTTCAGCGACACGTTCGGCGCGCTCGCCAACCAGGTCACGGTGACGCCGAACCCGGCCACCACCGACGGCTCCGCCCCGCGCGACCTCACCGACGCCGACGCCGAGGCGCTGCTCGACCCGGTCGCCGCGCCGGACGTCGCGTCGGTGACACCGACCGTCGGCGGCCCGGCCCTGCTCCAGCTCCGCGGCGGGACGCCGTTCCGGGCCACGGTCACCGGCAGCACCGCGGGCTACCTGGACGTCGTCGACCGGGACCTGGTGGTCGGGCGCACGTTCGACGCCGCGGAGGAGCGCTCCCGGGCGAAGGTCGTCGTGCTCGGCCCCAACCCGGTGGCCGAGCTGTTCGGCGGGGACGCCGGCGCGGCGCTCGGGCAGCAGGTGCGGGTGGGCCGCACCGCGTTCCGGGTCATCGGCGTCGCCGCGGCGGACGGCCAGCAGGACGACGTCGCGATCATGCCGCTGGGCGCCGCCCGGGCCTACCTGCTCGGCGGCGGTGACGCGCTGACCAGCGTGATCGTCGAGGTGCGGACCTCGGACGGGGTGCCCGCCGCCGTCGACCAGATCACCGCGATCCTCGACGAGCGCCACGACGTCGACGACCCGGCGAGCCGGGACTACTCGGCCACCGCCCTGCAGAGCCTGCTGGACCAGGCGACCCAGTTCCTCGGCTACATCACCGTCTTCACCAGCGCCGTCGCCGGGATCTCGCTCGTCGTCGGCGGCATCGGCGTCGCCAACATCATGCTGGTCTCGGTCACCGAGCGGACCCGCGAGATCGGCATCCGCAAGGCCATCGGCGCCCGCCGCCGGGCGATCCTGCAGCAGTTCCTGCTGGAGTCCACGCTGCTCGCCGGGCTCGGCGGGCTGATGGGGATCCTCGTCGGTGTCACCCTGTCCCTGGCCGCCGCCGTCGCCCTGCCCGCCGCGGTGCCGGACTTCCCTCCGCCGGTCGTCTCGATCCCCTCGGTGCTGATCGCGTTCGGGATCAGCCTGCTCATCGGCCTGGTCGCCGGCGGCTACCCCGCCAACCGCGCGGCCCGGCTGCGGCCCATCGAAGCCCTGCGCTACCAGTGAGTGGAGTCGTCATGCGTCCCAGGTCCGTCGCGCTGCTCGCCGTGCTCGCCACGGCGGCGTGCACCGGCTCGCCGACCCCGCCGCCGGTGGTCCGCGTCGACCGCGGGCCCGTCGTCACCACCGTCGCCGCCTCGGGCACGCTCGTCGGCATCAGCCGGCAGAACCTCGGGTTCGCCGAGGGCGGGGAGCTCGCCGAGGTGCTGGTCCGGGTGGGCGACCGGGTCGCGGCCGGGCAGGTGCTCGCCCGGCTGGAGGACGCCGACCTGGAGAGCGCGCTCGACCGCGCCGAGGCCCAGCGCGACAACGCGCAGGCGCTGCTGGACAAGGTCGTGGGCAGCAACGCGGTCGACGCGGCGGAGGCGTCGCTGGACCAGGCCAGGGAGATCCTCGACGCCACCGAGGAGCAGGTCGCGGCGACCGACGAGGCCAACGACGTCGCCACCGAGTGGGCCCGCGTGCAGCTCGACTTCGACCGCGAGGCCCTGGAGCGCGCCGAGCAGCGCCTCGCCGACGACCGCAGGGCCTGCGGGTCCCCCGCGCCCACGACCACGCCGAAGCAGCACGGCGGCGGGCTGCTGGGCGGCGGCGCCGCGGCCACGCCCGCCCCGGTGGTGACCGACCCCGCCTGTGAGCGGATCGCCGCCGACGAGACGGCCGTGCAGCAGGCGGAGGGCACCGTCCTCGCCTCGGAGACCGCGCTCGCCACGGCCGAGCAGCGCGAGGACGTCGACGCCGCGTCCGGCAGGCTGTCGATCGAGAACGCCCGGCAGGGCGTCGTCAGCGCGGAGAACACGCTGGACACCGCCACCGCGGACCGCCCCGCCGACACCTCCGCCCAGGAGGCGGCGCTGCGCGAGGCCGAGGTGGGCGTCGAGACCGCGCAGCGCGACCTCGACCGGACCGCGCTGCGCGCGCCCACCGCCGGGGTGGTGTCGGAGATCAACGGTGCCGTCGGCGAGGTCGTCGGGCCGGTCTCCGGGACCACCACGCTGGCCCCCGGCAGCTCCGCGCGGCTGCCCGCGCTCGCCGACGCCGCCACCGGCGGGGCGGTCGCGGGCACCGGTGGCGGCGCGTTCCTCGTGCTGGACGGCGTCGAGTCGTTCCAGCTCGTCGTGCCGTTCGAGGAGTCCGACGCCGCGCGCGTCCGGCCCGGCGCCCCGGCGGCGGTCACGGTCGACGCCGCGCCCGACGACCTGCGCCCCGGCTCGGTCCTCGCCGTCGCCCCGACGGCCACCGACGTGTCCGGGATCGTCAACTACTACGCGACGATCGTGCTCACCGAGGGCGACCCGCTGCTGCGCGACGGCCAGACCGCCGAGGCGTCGGTCGAGGTCGACGCCGTGCTGGACGTGCTGCGGGTGCCGTCGTCGACGGTCCGCAGCGACGGCGCCGCCCGGGTCGTGGACGTGCGGGGCGAGGAGGGGGAGGCCGTCGCCACCCCGTTCGTCCCGGGCGCGGTGGGCGACGAGTTCACCGAGGTCCGCTCCGGGCTGGTCGAGGGCCAGGAGGTGCTCCTGCCCCAGGGGCAGGTCAGCGCCGTCGCCGGCCCGCCCCGCGGCCCGAACTGACCCGGCGCGGACGGTATTAGTATCCGGGGCATGGTGCGCGTCCCCCTGACCCCGGCCGAGCGCGAGCGCGGCGAGCGGCTCGGCGCGTTGCTGCGCGAGGCCCGCGGCGGGCGCCCGCTCGGCGCGGTCGCCGCCGACGCCGGGATCTCCGCCGAGACGCTGCGGAAGATCGAGACCGGGCGCATCCCCACCCCGGCCTTCTTCACCGTCGCCGCGCTCGCCGCCGCGCTCGGGCTGCCCCTGGAGCGCTGCGCCGATGCCGCGGCCCCGGCGGTGGCGGTCCGGCATCAGGCCGGCTGACGGGTACGGGTGCCCAGCCCCCAGAACGACCCGGCCAGCAGCAGCACCCCCGGCAGCAGCCCGGCCAGCCCCGCCACCAGCGCGGGCGAGCCGACGGCGAGCGCCGCGACGAACCCGGCCGCGCCGCACGCGGTCAGCGACAGGCCCAGCCACCCGATCGACGGCTCCCGCCACACCCGGGCCAGCAGCACGAAGTGCACGCCGACCACGATCGTCAGCCAGGGGAACCGCGCTCCCGGCAGGCCGAGCACCCCCAGCAGCGCCGACCCGGTGACGATCGCCGCCACCTCGGCCGCGACGACGAGCAGGTAGCCCCGCCCGAACGACGGCGGGCGCCCGCCGCGGCCGACCCCCCGCCGGCCGCGCCCGAGCACGACGGCCAGCGCCACCACGGCGACGACGGCCAGCACGCGCAGCACGGCGTCCGCGGGCGCCCCCACCGCCCACGCGTTCACCAGCACGTACACCAGGCCGAAGCCCGCCCCGATGACCCTGCCCAGCCCGTCCGCGTTCACGCACCCATCGTCGGGCGCGGACCCGGCCGGCCGGTACGCACAAATGTCACCGGATGCGCGTCACCCGATGTGCGCGGGCAGCCCGGCCAGCCGGGTGACCGCCTCGGTCAGCACCTCGTCGCGCTTGCAGAACGCGAAGCGGACGAGCGTGCGCCCGAGGTCGGGGTCGGCGCAGAACACCGACACCGGCACGGCGGCCACGCCGATCAGCTCGGGCAGCCGCCAGCAGAACTCCGCGCCGTCGGTGACGCCGAGCGGCGCCGCGTCGGTGACCACGAAGTACGTGCCTGCCGAGGGGAAGACGGTGAAGCCCGCGGACCGCAGCCCGGCCGAGAGCAGGTCGCGCTTGCGCTGCAGGCCCTCGGCCAGTCCGGTGTAGAAGGAGTCGGGCAGGGCGAGCGCCGCGGCGATCGCCGGCTGGAACGGCGCCCCGCTGACGTAGGTGAGGAACTGCTTGGCCGCGCGGACGGCGGCGACGAGCTCCGTCGGCCCGTGCACCCAGCCGACCTTCCAGCCGGTCACCGAGAACGTCTTGCCGGCCGAGGAGATCGTCAGGGTGCGCTCGGCCATCCCCGGCAGCGTCGCGATCGGCACGTGCGCGCGCCCGTCGAACACCATGTGCTCGTACACCTCGTCGGCCACCACGACCGCGCCGTGCTCGGCGGCGAGCGCGCCGACCAGCGCGAGCTGCTCGCGGGTGAACACGGCCCCGGTCGGGTTGTGCGGGGTGTTGAGCAGCACGACCCGGGTGCGCGGGCCGAACGCGGCGCGCAGCTCGGCGGGGTCGAAGCCGAAGTCCGGCGGCCGCAGCGCCACCGGCCGCAGCACCGCCCCGGCGAGCGCGACCGTGGCCGCGTAGGAGTCGTAGTAGGGCTGGAAGGCGACGACCTCGTCGCCGGGCTCGCACAGCGCGAGCACGGCGGCGGCGATCGCCTCGGTGGCCCCCGTCGTGACCAGCACGTCCTCCGGGTCGACCGACAGGCCGTGGAACCGGCTCTGGTGCTCGGCGACGGCGGCGCGCAGCGCGGGGACCCCCGGCCCCGGCGGGTACTGGTTCACCCCGCCGGTGATGTTGGCCGCGGCGTCGGCCAGCAGCGAGGGCGGCCCGTCGGTGTCGGGGAAGCCCTGGCCGAGGTTGATCGCCCCCGTCCGCAGCGCGAGCGCCGACATCTCGGCGAAGATCGTCGACGTGTACGGCCGCATCCGTTCCACCAGCACCCGGTCACCGTAGCCGCGTGTCGGCCGTCACACCCGGGAACAACGCGCCCGCCCGCGTTCCTTGCACCGTCGGTGACGACCTCCCCCGTGGCTGCTCCCGACCGGGGTGGCAGGCTTCGCCTGATCGTGATGCTCGGAGCGCTGATCGCGCTCGGCCCGCTGACGATCGACATGTACCTCCCGGCCCTGCCGACGATCACCACCGAGCTGATGACGACCGAGTCGGTCGTCCAACTCACGCTGACCGGCACGCTGCTCGGCCTGGGTCTGGGCCAGCTCGTCGTGGGCCCGCTGTCCGACGCGCTGGGCCGCAAGCGCCCGCTGCTCGCCGGCACCGCGCTGCACCTGCTGGCCTCGCTGCTGTGCGCGGTCGCGCCGAACGTGGCCGTGCTCGGCGCGCTGCGCGTGCTGCAGGGCGTGGGCGCCGCGGCCGGCGCCGTCATCGCGCTGGCGATCGTGCGCGACCTCTACACCGGCCGGCCCGCCGCGACGATGCTCTCCCGGCTGATCCTGGTCATGGGCGCCGCGCCGATCGTCGCGCCGACGCTCGGCGGGGCCGTGCTCACCGTGACCTCGTGGCGCGGCGTGTTCGTCGTCCTCGCGGTGTTCGCGCTGGTGCTGCTCCCCATCGCGGCGCGGGCGCTGCCCGAGACGCTGCCGCCGGAGCGGCGGCGCACCGCGGGCGTGCGCGGCACGCTGCGCGACTACGGCGTGCTGCTGCACGACCGCACCTTCGTCGGCCTGGTGCTCGTGGCCGGGTTCGCGATGGCGGCGCTGCTGGGCTACGTGGCCGGCTCGTCGTTCGTGATGCAGGACCAGTTCGGCCTCGACCAGCAGCAGTTCGGCCTGGTCTTCGGCTCCGGCGCCGCGTTCCTCATCGCCGCGACCCAGCTCAACCCGGTGCTGCTGCGCCGCTTCGAGCCCCGCCAGGTGCTGCTCGGCGCCGTCGTCGGCGGCGCGACGGCGGGGCTGGTGCTCCTCGCCGTGGCCGCGTCCGGGTTCGGCGGGCTCGTCGGCGTCCTGGCCGGGGTGTGGCTGACGCTGTTCGCCGTCGGGCTCGCCCTGCCCAACGCCCCCGCGGTGGCGCTCGCGCTGCACGGCGAGGCCGCCGGGACGGCCGCGGCCCTGCTCGGCGCCGTCCAGTTCGGCGTCGGCGCGGCGATCTCCCCGGTCGTCGGGCTGCTCGGCAACGACGCGCTCGCGATGGCCGCCGTCATGGCGGGCGGGCTGCTGCTGTCGCTGGGCGTGCTGCTCACGGTGGTGCGGCCGTGGACGCTCGCCGACCTGGAGCCCGCGCCCGTCGCCGCCTAGTCCCGCGCCCCGGGACGACCCCGGACGGCCACCCGGTCCCGCACCACCAGGTAGGGCAGGAACGCCTGGGTCAGCGGGCCGATGGCCAGCGCGTACAGCACCGTGCCGACGCCGACCGTCCCGCCGAGCAGCCACCCCGCGGCCAGCACGGTGACCTCCAGGCCGGTCCGCACCAGCCGCACCGAGCGCCCGGTCCGCGCGGCCAGGCCGGTCATCAGGCCGTCGCGCGGGCCCGGGCCCAGGCGCGCCCCGACGTAGGCCGCCGTCGCCACGCCGTTGAGCAGCACGCCGCCCAGCAGCAGCGCGACCCGGCCCGCGACGGAGCCCGCCTCGGGGATCAGCGCCAGGCCGGCGTCCACGGCGACGGCGATCACCAGCACGTTCGCGACCGTCCCGACGCCCGGGCGCTGCCGCAGCGGGATCCACAGCAGCAGCACCGACACCCCCGTCACGGCCGTGACCAGCCCGAAGCTCAGCGGCGTGCGCAGGGCCAGCCCCTCGTGCAGCACGTCCCACGGGTTGAGCCCGAGCGTCGCCCGGATCTGCATGGCCATCGACGTGCCGTAGAGCGCGAGCCCCCCGAACAGCTGGGCGAGGCGGCGGGCCGGGGCGTGCGTGACGGGGAGCGGGTGGAGGTCGATCGGGGCCATGCCCCGATCCTCGGTCCCGGTGGCCTGCCGGCACAGGGCCAATCCCGCCCGGGCGGCCCTCGGCGCCGCCCGCCGCGTCCTGGCCCGGCCACCCGTGCCGCCCACCACCGGCGGTGATCGTCGGGCGGGCCATGATGGGCGTCCCCGACCCGGAGGTGCCCCGTGCGCAGGTGGTCCGCGTTCCTCGCCGTCCTCGCGGCGGTGCTGCTCGGCGGCGCGGTGGGCGGCACGGCCGCCGCCGAGCCGCCGTCGCGGGTCGACGCCGCGGTGGAGGACCGCGCCGGGGTGCTGGCCGCGGGCGACGCGGGGCGCATCGCCGAGGCCGCGGGCCGGCTGCGCGAGGCCGACGGCCTGCAGCTGTTCGTGGTCTACGTCGACGGGTTCGACGGGGCCGACCCGGTGGCCTGGGCGGACGAGACGGCCCGGCTCTCCCAGCTCGGCGCCCGGGACGTGCTGCTCGCCGTCGCCGTGCGGGAACGGGCCTACGGCACGTCGGTCGACCTCGACGCCCCCGTCCCGGACGCCACGATCGCGGCCGCCGAGCGGGCCGCCGAGGAGCGCCTCGCCGCGGGCGACTGGGCGGGCGGGGCCGTGGCGTTCGCGGACGGCCTGCGTGGCGGCGACGGCGGGGGCGGTCTCGCGGTCGGCGCCGCCGTGGTCGGCGGGGTGGCGGTGGTCGGCGGCGGGGCGTACCTGCTGGCCCGGCGCCGCCGCGCCCGGGCGGGGGCCCCGGCCGGTCCGGCGGCACCCGCGCCGCCGCGCGACGAGTTCTCCGACGTCGCCACCGAGGACCTCGCCTACCGGGCCAGCGCCGCCCTGCTCGAGGTGGACGAGGCCGTGCGCACGTCCGAGATCGAGCTGTCGGCGGCCCGCGGCCACTTCGGCGACGAGGCCGTCGCCCCGTTCGCCGCCGCCGTGGAGGCCTCGCGGGCGGACATGCTGCACGCGTTCGGCCTGCGCCAGCAGCTCGACGACGACGTCCCCGAGGACGAGCCGACCCGCCGGGCGATGTGCGCGGAGATCATCCGTACGTCTCGGGCGGCCGACGAGCGCCTCGACGCCCAGGTCGCCGCGTTCGACGCGCTGCGCGACCTGGAGGCCCGCGCGCCGGAGTACGTCGGCGAGCTCGCCGCCCGCCACGACGCCGTCGCCGCCCGGATGCCGCAGGCCCGGGCCGTGTGGGAGGGCCTGCACGCCCGGTACGCCCCGGCCGCCCTGGAACCGGTCGCCGGCAGCCTCGACCAGGCCGGCAGGCTGCTCGCCGCGGCGGGCGCCGAGCTCGAGGCCGCCCGCGGCGAGCTGGCCGAGGGGCGCGCCGCCGCCGCGGTCGTGTCCGGCCGGGCCGCCGAGGACGCGCTCACCCAGGCCGGCACGCTGCTCGACGGGCTGCCGCG
>JAPLAT010000249.1 GCA_026393175.1 Pseudonocardiales bacterium | reverse complement strand
CCGGGCACCGGCGGCACGAACGGGGCCGACCCGGTGGCCAGCACGAGCGCGTCGTAGCGCAGGACCCGCCCGGACCCCGTCGTGACGGTGCGGGCGTCCCGGTCGAGGGCGACGGCGGGGTCGCCCAGGTGCAGGTCGACGTCGAGGCCGGGCAGGGTGAGCTCCTCGGCGCTGGTCCCGTCCACGTAGGACGACAGCGCCACCCGGTCGTAGGCCGGGCGCGCCTCCTCGCCGAGCACGGTGACGTGCCAGGCGCCCTCGGTGTCGCGCTCGGTCAGGGCCTGGACGAGCCGGTGCCCGACCATGCCGTTGCCGACGACGACGAGCTCGCGGGTCATGCGGCCTCCTCCTGGGTGGGGGACGGATCGGCGTCACGGAGCCAGGCGCACAGGCCCGCGACGGTGTCGCCGCAGCTCCCGCAGCCGGTGCCGGCGCGGGTGGCCCTGGCGAGGGCGGCCGGGTCGGTGGCCCCCGACCGCCACGCCGCGACGAGCGCGCCCTTGGTGACGGTGTTGCAGCGGCAGACGACCGCGGCGGCCGGCAGCCGTCCGGGGTCGGCGGTGACGGCGGCGCCGGGCAGGGCCCGGCCGAGCAGCAGCGCGAGGCGGTCCTCCGCGGCGACCGGGATGCCGGCGTCGAAGAACTGGATCATCGACGCGGCCGCGTCGGGCAGGCCCAGCACCGCCCCGGCGACGACGCGCTCGCCGTCGAACGCGAGCGCGGCGTAGCGGCCCCCGTCCGGGTCGGCGAAGCGCAGGCTCGCCGGGCCGAGCAGCGCCGGGTCGCCCACCGTGGCCAGGTCGACGTCACGGGCCTTGAGCCGGGTGACGGTGCGGGTGCCGCGGTAGCGGGCGGCCGGGTCGGCGCCGGTGAGCAGGTCGGCGAGGACGGCGGCCTGTTCCCAGCCGGGCTGGACGACCCCCGCGACGGCGCCCGGGTGCCGGGCGCAGTCGCCGATGGCGTGGACGCGGCCGTCGGAGGTCGCGAGCCGGTCGTCGACGAGGATCCCGCCATCGACGGCGAGGCCCGCGTCGGCGGCGAGCCCGGTCTCCGCGCGCACGCCCGCGGCGACGACGAGGGTGTCGGCGGCGACCGTGCCGTCCTCGGTGCGCAGCCCCGTCCCCGGCTCCCACGCGGTGGCCCGGGCCCCGAGCACGACCCGGACCCCGAGCCGTTCCAGCGCGGCGGCGAGCACCCCGCCCGCCCCGGCGTCGAGCTGGCGCTCCATGAGGTGCGGGCCGCGGTGCACGAGCGTGACCCGCACGCCGCGCCCGGCCAGACCCCGCGCGGCCTCGCAGCCGAGCAGCCCCCCGCCGAGCACGGCGAACCGCGCGCCGGGGCGGGCCCGCTCCAGCAGCGCGGCGCAGTCGTCGAGGTCGCGGAAGCCGATGCCGTGCTCGGCACCCCGGAGCGGGGGCCACCGGGACCGACTGCCGGTGGCCAGCACCAGCTCGTCGTAGGGCTCGGCCCCGCCGCCCGCGGTGCGCACGACCCGCCGGGCCCGGTCGATCGCGACGGCCGCGACGCCGGTGCGGACCGTGACGTCGGCGGCGGGCAGCGCGACGGCCTGCGGGGTGAGCCCGCCGGCGAGGACCGTGGACAGCAGCACCCGGTTGTAGGCGGGGCGCGGCTCGGCCCCGAGGACGGTGACGGCCAGCAGCCGCCCGTCGGGGTCGCGGCGGCGCACCTCGTCGCAGAACCGGGCGCCGACCATCCCGTTCCCGACCACCACGATCTTCCTGGCCTCGACCCGCCTCGCCACGGGAGCGACGGTAGGAACCGGTCGTTACGCCCGTGCGCCGGGCGATGACGCCCCGGTTACGCGGCCCGCACAGCGGTGGGTGACGGCCGTGAAGGTGAGCCCGGTCGCTCCGCGCGTCGCAGCGGGGTGACACCGCTGCGACTGGATCGGAGCGGTGTCACCCCGCTGCGATGCGGGGGCCTACCCGGCCCCGCCCAGCAGCGCCCGGTGCGAGTCCGGCAGCAGCTCCCACCAGCGCGCGCGGGCCTGCTCCGCCGCGGGGGCGTCGAGCTCGCCGAACAG
>JAPLAT010000022.1 GCA_026393175.1 Pseudonocardiales bacterium | reverse complement strand
GCGGCGGGGCGGGCCTCCCGGCGGCGACGCGCGGCCCCGCCGAAGCGAGCGCCGGTCAGGCCGATCGGGGCGTCGTCGGCGTCACCGTCGGTGCCGGGACCACCGCCGGGCGGCCCGGGATCGGGGGATGCCACCGGGGGTGCCGGCTGGGGCGCCGGGGGCTCGGCGGACCGCGGACGGCGCCGGCGCGACGCCCCGCCGAAGCGGGCGCCCGTCAGCCCGATCTCGGGCCCGGGATCGTCGGCGGAGCGGGGCATACCGGCACCTTCGCGGCCCGGGGTTACGGGGGCGTTTCCGCTCCGTTCCACGGCCATGACGACCTGTCACCACCCGTCAGGGGGTCATCCGACCGCGCCGCGCGGTCGTGCCGGCACGCAGGGTAACGGGTCGGCCCGGGGTCGCGCGAGGCCCGGTAGCGTCGCGCCCATGTCGGTCGCCGGGCGGGTCTGGCTCGCGGTGAACGCCCTCGTCGTCGTGGTGGCGCTGGCGATCCAGATCCCGATCACGGCGGCCGCGACCGGCGGGGAGTTCGACACCCCGGCCGCCCGCGTCGCCAACCTCTTCACCTTCTTCACGGTGCTGACCAACGTGCTCGTCGCCGTCACGTCCGCCGCGCTCGCCGCCGCGCCGGAGCGGCGGTCGCGCCTGCTGGCCGTGCTGCGGCTCGACGCGCTGCTCGGCATCGCGGTCACCGCCACCGTCTACCACGCGGTGCTCGCCGACCTCTACGACCTGCGCGGCGCCGAGGAGGTCGCCAACCAGCTCTTCCACACCGTCTCCCCCGCGCTGGCGCTGCTCGGGTGGGTGCTGTTCGGCCCGCGGGGGCTGGTCGACCGCCGGGTCGTCGGGCTCGCGCTCGTCTACCCGCTGCTGTGGCTGGTGTTCACGCTCGTCCGCGGGGCCCTCATCGGCTGGTACCCCTACCCCTTCGTCGACGTCGATGCGCTCGGTTACCCGCGGGTCGCGCTGAACTGCCTGCTGGTCACGCTGCTGTTCCTGGTGCTCGCCGCGGCGGCGCGGGGCGCGGACCTCCTGCTCGGCCGCCGGGCGCGCGCCACCCCGGAGGCGCTGCCAAGATCGGGGACATGACCACCCACCCCGTCCGGATCGGTGTCCAGCTCCAGCCCCAGCACGCCGACTACGCACAGATCCGCGCCGCCGTGGCCGAGGCCGAGGAGGCCGGTGTCGACGTCGTCTTCAACTGGGACCACTTCTTCCCGCTCTACGGCGAGCCCGACGGCGCCCACTTCGAGTGCTGGACGATGCTCGGGGCCTGGGCGGAGGCCACCAGCCGCGTCGAGATCGGCGCCCTGGTCACGTGCAACAGCTACCGCAACCCCGACCTGCTCGCCGACATGGCGCGCACCGTCGACCACATCTCGGGCGGCCGGCTGATCCTCGGGATCGGGGCGGGCTGGTTCGAGCGCGACTACACCGAGTACGGCTACGACTTCGGCACGGCGGGGTCCCGGCTGGCCGACCTGGCCCAGGCCCTGCCCCGGATCCGGGAGCGCTGGGGCAGGCTGAACCCCGCGCCCACACGGGAGATCCCGATCCTCGTCGGCGGGGGCGGGGAGAGGAAGACCCTGCGCTACACCGCCGAGCACGCGCGGATCTGGCACAGCTTCGGCGACGTCGACGTGCTCACGCGCAAGAACGCGATCCTGGACGGCCACTGCGCCGACGTGGGCCGCGACCCGGCCACGATCGAGCGCTCGATCGGCGTGCAGAAGCCGCCCGGCGAGGTGGCCGACGCGCTGGTCGCGGCGGGCGCGACGCTGTTCACCGTCGGCGTCGGCGGCCCGGACTACGACCTGGGCCTGCTCAAGCAGTGGATCGCCTGGCGCGACGAGCGGGCCTGACCGGTGGCGGTGTCGAGCGCCGGGCTGCTGCTGTACCGGCACGCGCCCGGCGGCCGCGCCGAGGTGTTGCTCGGGCACATGGGCGGCCCGTACTGGGCCCGCAAGGACGACGGTGCGTGGTCGATCCCCAAGGGCGAGCACGGGCCGGACGAGGACGCGGCCGCCGCGGCGGAGCGCGAGTTCACCGAGGAGCTGGGACACCGCCCGCCCGCCGGGCCGTCGCTGGAGCTGGGCACCGTCGCCCAGCGGGGCGGCCGCAAGCAGATCACGGTGTTCGCCCGCGAGGGCGACTTCGACCCCGCCGCCCTGCGCCCGGGCACGTTCGACCTGGAGTGGCCGCCGCGGTCGGGGCGGACGCAGGCCTTCCCGGAGATCGACCGGGTCGCCTGGTTCGACCTCGACGCCGCCCGGCGCAAGCTGGTCGCGGCCCAGGTCGAGTTCGTCGACCGGCTGGCGGCACGGCTGCCGGGCCCGTGACCGGCGCGTCCGCCGCGGCCCGGCGGAGGTGTCGCGGGCCACGGCGTCCCGAGGCTCGACGGCCCGCGCCGGACACGGCAGGATCGGCGCGTCCTGCCGGAATGAACCGGCCCCGCACCGGCTTGGGAGCGACATGGCGACCACGCGAGGCTTCTTCGGACGGCGCCGCGAGCGCGACCCGCGGCTTCCCCCCGGCCAGTACGACGCCGGGACCCAATGGCCGGTGCTCAACGCCGAGGCCACCCCGCGGATCGGCACCGACCGCTGGACGTTCACCGTCGAGGGCCTCGTCGAGCGCGAGACGACGTGGAACTGGGACGAGATCCACGCCCTGCCGCCGTCGCGGTACGAGGGCGACATCCACTGCGTGACGACGTGGTCGAAGTTCGGGATGCGCTTCGACGGCGTCTCGGTGGACACGCTGCTCGACGCGGCGGGCGTGCTGCCGACGGCCACCCACGCGGTCGCCGTGGCGCACACCGGGTACACGACCAACCTGCCGCTGGCCGACCTCACCGGCGGGAAGGCGTGGGTGGTGTGGGACGTCGACGGCGAGCCGCTCACCCGCGAGCACGGCGGCCCGGCCCGGCTGCTGGTGCCGCACCTGTACTTCTGGAAGAGCGCGAAGTGGGTCTCCGGCCTGCGCCTGCTCGACCACGACGAGCAGGGCTTCTGGGAACGCAACGGCTACCACGACCGCGGCGACCCGTGGACCGAGCAGCGCTACCAGGGCGACTGAGCATGTCGCTCACCCCCGGCGGCACGACCCACCGCTCGACGCTGCGCTGGCAGACCGCGCGGGTGCTGGCCGTGCGCGACGAGACCCCGCGCGCCCGCACGCTGCTCCTGGCCCTGCCCGCCGCGCGCCGGCACGTCGCGGGCCAGCACTACGTCGTGCGGCTCACCGCGCCCGACGGCTACACCGCCTCGCGCTCGTACTCGGTGGCCTCGGCGCCCGACGACACGGGCGAGGTCGAGCTCACCGTCGAGGCCCTGGAGGACGGCGAGGTGTCGGGCTACCTGCACGAGGTGGTGGAGCCGGGCGACGAGCTGGAGGTCCGGGGCCCGATCGGCGGCTTCTTCGCCTGGCCGGGGAACACCCCGGCGCTGCTCGTCGGCGGCGGGTCCGGTGTCGTGCCGCTGATGTCGATGCTGCGCCAGGCCCGCCGCGAGGGCACCGCCGACCTGCTGCGCCTCGTCGTCTCCGCCCGCAGCCCGGCCGACCTGTACTACGCCGCCGAGCTCCCCGGGCCGCAGACCACGGTGCTGTGGACCCGCTCCTCCCCCGGGCCGCGCCCGGCGGGCCGGATGACCGCCGCCGATCTCGCCCCGGTCGTCCGCGGGGGCGAGGACGTCTACGTCTGCGGCTCCCCCGGCTTCTGCGACGCGGCCACCGACCTGCTCACCGAGCTCGGCGTGCCGGTGCCGGTGATCCGGGTCGAGCGGTTCGGCCCGTCGGGCTGACGTGCCCGCGGCGCTCACGCGGCGCGACCGGCCCCCGGATCGGGTGACGGGGACGGGACACCTTCGGGTGGCGCCGCCGCCGCGGTGCTGACGCGCGGGCGCACCGCGCGCCAGGGTGGGGACATGCGACACACCCGTCCGGTCATGGCCCTGCTCCTCGCCGCGGCGACGCTGGTCGCCCTGGCCCTCGGCGGAGCCGCGGTCGCCTCGGCGGACGAGCCGGCCAACCGCGGCTGGTCCTCCCCGATCGGCGCGGTCGAGGAGTTCGGCGGCCGCTAGGCCGGGCGACGCGTTACCGGTTCGGGTGCACCAGCACCTTCACCGAGGCCGGGTCCCGCCGGCCCGCGGTGAGCGAGGCCTCGGCGTCGGCCAGCCCGTAGTGCCCCGTGACCAGCGCGTCGAGGTCGACCCGGCCGCTCGCCACCAGCGCGATCGCCGTCGGCCAGGTGTTCGCGTAGCGGAAGGTGCCGGTGACGACCAGCTCCCGCTCCTGCACCACCGACAGCGGCAGCGGCACCTCGTCACCGCCCATCCCGACGAGCACGGCCCGCCCGGCCCGGCCGAGCGCGCGGATCCCGTCGCCGACCACCGACGGCACGCCCGAGCACTCCAGCAGGACGTCGGGGGCGAGGTCGGCGAGCGGCGTCTCCCCCGGGTCGACGGCCACGGTCGCGCCCAGCGCGGCCGCCAGCCGCAGCCGCGCCGGGTTGACGTCGGACACCATCACCTCCGCCGCGCCGAAGGCCCGCGCGGCCTGCACGGCCACCAGCCCGATCGGGCCGGCACCCGTGACCAGCACGCGGCTGCCCGGCCCCACCCGGCCCTTGCGGCAGGCCCACAGGCCCACCGAGAGCGGCTCGAGCAGCGCGGCGGCGTCGTCGCCGACCGCGTCGGGCACGGGGTGGGCGAACGCGCCGTGCACCACCACCTGCTCGGCGAACGCCCCGTCGACCGGGGGCGTGGCGAAGAACCGCATGTCCGGGCACAGGTTGTAGCGCCCGGCCAGGCACTGCGGGCAGGACCGGTCGGGCACGCCCGGCTCCACGGACACCCGCTGCCCCACCCGGGCCGGGTCGACGCCAGGCCCGACGGCGCTGACCGTCCCGGACGGCTCGTGGCCGAGCACGAGGGGTCGCTCCACCGCGAAGCGGCCGATCCGCCCGTGCTCGTAGTAGTGCACGTCCGACCTGCACACCCCGACGGCGGCGACGTCGACGACCACCTCCCCCGGCCCGGGACGCGGGGCGGGACGCTCCTCGAGGGCGACGTCCCCCGCCCCGCGCAGGACCGCGACCCGCATCAGCCGCCGGCCCCGTGCGGCAGCACCTGCACCTTGCGGCCCACCCCGGCCCGGAACTGCTCCAGCGCGGCCGGGTAGTCCTCGAGCGGCAGCCGGTGCGAGATCATCACGTCGGACCGCAGGAACCCCGCCGCGAACAGCTCGGCGGCCCGCTCGAAGCTGTGCAGCACGGCCATCGAGCCGACGATGCGGATCTCGTCGTTGTACACGCGGAACGGGCTGAACCGGGCCATGGCGTCCTCGTTGGCCACCCCGAACTGCTGGAAGGTGCCGCCGCGGATCACCCGGGGCAGCCCGTCCTCGATCGCCGCGACGACGCCGGTGCAGTCGATCACCGTGTCCCAGCCGCGCGGGCGGTCCAGCTCGTCGGCGTTGCCGACGGCCTGGGTGCACCCCAGCTCCCTGGCGGTCTCCAGGCGGGTCGGGTTGAGGTCGACCACGCTGACCGACGCGGCGCCGGCCCGCTTGGCCAGCTCCATCATCATCAGCCCCATCGTGCCGGCGCCGTAGATGAGGTAGTGGTCGCCCAGCGCGGGGCCGAGCACGTCGAACCCGCGGACGGCGCACGAGAGCGGCTCGATGAGCGCCGCGTCGGCGACCGACACGTGCTCGGGCAGCACGACGCAGTTCGCCACCGGGGCGACGGCGAACTCCGCCGCCCCGCCCGTCGTCGTCACGCCGATGGCCGCCCAGCGCTCGCACAGGTTGCCCCGCCCGCGCCGGCAGAAGTAGCACTCCCCGCAGTGCAGCGACGGGTCCACCGCCACCCGGTCGCCCACGGCCACCTCGGTGACGTCGCGACCCCTCGCCACGACCTCCCCGGCGAACTCGTGGCCCGGCGTCACCGGGAGCGTGGGCGCGAACTCGCCGTCCGCGATGTGCAGGTCGGTGCCGCAGATCCCGCACCCCGCCACGGCGACGACCACCTCGCGCGGCCCCGGCGCGGGGTCGGGGATGGTCTCCACGGTGACCTCGTCGGCCGCGATGACTGCTGCTCTCATTACTTGATCGCCCCCAGCGACAGACCCTGCACCAGCTTGTCCTGTGCCGCGAAGCCGGCGATGAGCACCGGCAGCGACACCGCGACCGCGGCCGCGCACACCTTGGCCAGGAACAGCCCCTGGCTCGTGACGAACCCGGTGAGGAACACCGGCGCCGTCTGCGCCACCGTGGCGGTGAGCACGCGCGCGAACAGCAGTTCGTTCCAGCTGAAGATGAAGCAGATCAGCGACGTCGCCGCGATGCCCGGCAGCACGATCGGCATGACGATGGTGCGCAGCGTGCGCAGCAGCGACGCGCCGTCCACCGACGCGGCCTCCAGGATCTCCACCGGCACCTCGGCCAGGAACGAGCGCATCATCCAGACCGCGATCGGCAGGTTCATCGAGGTGTAGAGGATGACCAGCAGGTAGATCGTGTCCAGCAGGCCCGTGTTCTGGGCGATGAGGTAGATCGGCAGGATGCCCGCCACGACCGGCAGCATCTTCGTGGAGAGGAAGAAGAACAGCACGTCGGTCCACTTGCGCACCGGCCGGATCGACAGCGCGTAGGCGGCCGGGACGGCCAGGGCCAGCACCAGGATCGTGGACACGACGCTGGCGCTGAACGAGTTGATCAGCGGCGGCCAGGGGCTCGCCCCGCTCGCCGCGCCGAAGAAGTTGGCGTAGCCGTCCAGCGTCAGCGGCGCGAAGAACGACGGCGGGTTGGTCGCGGCGTCCGGCTCGCTGTGCAGCGAGGTGAGCACCATCCACAGGACCGGGGAGACGAACAGGAGCCCGACGATCCAGGCGACCACGCCCCAGATCACCCCGCCGCGGCGCGGCGCCCGTCGCACGGCGCGCGGGCTGCGGGCGGGCCGGGCGACGTCCACGGTGGCGGTCATCGCGCCCCCTCCTCTCGGAACAGCGACGAGACGGTGCGCAGCGCGAAGGTGGCGATGATGATCGTGCCGATCACCACGATCACGCCGGCGGCCGAGGCCCGGCCGTAGTCCTGGGCGTTGTAGAAGATCTGGTAGATCGTGTAGGGCAGGTTCGCCGTGCCCAGGCCGCCCGAGGTGATCGTGAAGACGGCGTCGAAGTTCTGCACCACGTAGATCGACCCGAGCAGCCCGCCCAGCTCCAGGTACTGGCGCAGGTGCGGCAGCGTCATGTGCCGGAACACCTGCCAGGACGAGCAGCCGTCGATCTGGGCCGCCTCGATCACGTCCAGCGGCTTGCTCTGCAGCCCGGCCAGGATGATCAGCATCATGAACGGCGTCCACTGCCACACCAGCGCCGCCACCAGCGAGGACAGCGGGAAGGCCGAGATCCACTCGACCTGCACGGCCTGCGGGCCGAAGACGGTGCGCAGCAGGCCGTTGAACAGCCCGTACTGCGGGTTGTAGAGGGCGTGCTTCCAGACGAGCGCCGCCGCGACCGGCACGACCAGGAACGGCGTGATCATCATCGTGCGGACGATCCCGCGGCCGCGGAACGTGCGGTCCAGCAGCAGCGCGATGAGCAGGCCCAGCACGAGGCTGACGAGCACGACCGACGCGGTGAGCACGATCGTGGTGACGATCGCCGCCCGGGTGTCGGGGTTGCCGAGCACCGACACGAAGTTGTCGAAGCCCGCGAACCCGATCCGGTCGGGGTAGAACCCGTTCCACTCCATGAACGAGATGACCAGCGTGCCCAGGAAGGGCAGCTGCGTCACGATGATCAGGAAGATCAGCGCGGGCAGCAGCGGGGCGCGGCGGGCCATGTCCCCGCTGCGCCGCAGCGCGCCCGACGACGCTCCCGTCGCGGACCTCCGCCCTGTCGGGGGCGGCTTCTCGATGGTCGTGCTCATTGATCGCCTCCGCGTCGTCCACCGCCCGGCGACGCCGCCGCACGGTCCTGCCCGACCGGCCGGGGTGGCGGCCCCGGTCCCCCCGGGGCCGGCACCCCGACCTCCGTCGCGGTACTCCCGGTACTCCCGCCTGCGGGGTACCTACTGCCGGTACTGCGCCGCGACCTCCTCGGCCAGCTGCTGGCCCCTGGTCAGCGCCTCGTCCACCGTGATCTGGCCGGCGATGGCCGAGCTGATCTCCTCGGACACCGAGGTGCCCAGCGCGGGGAACTCCGGGATCCCGACGAACTGGATGCCGGGCGCGGGGCGCGGCTGGACCCCCGGGTTGCTCGGGTCGGCGGCCTCGATCGCGGCCCGCGTCGGCTCGGCGAACGCGCCGGCCTCGGCGAGGTAGTCGGGGTTCTCGTAGGTCGACGCGCGCTTGCCCGCCGGGACCCGGGACCAGCCCAGCTCCTGGCCGACGAGCTCCTCGTACTCCCGGCTCGAGGCCCAGGAGACGAACTGCCACGCGGCGTCCTTCTTCTGGCTGGCCTGCTGGATGCCCCAGGCCCACGAGTAGAGCCAGCCGGAGCTGTCGGTCTCCACGACGGGCG
Source organism: Pseudonocardiales bacterium (assembly GCA_026393175.1). Classification (GTDB taxonomy): domain Bacteria; phylum Actinomycetota; class Actinomycetes; order Mycobacteriales; family Pseudonocardiaceae; genus Pseudonocardia. Next base: position 4,133 of record JAPLAT010000022.1, on the reverse strand, counting down.
CCGGGGCGTACCCCATCAGGCCGCGGACCGGCGAGTCGGCCGCCTCGAGCGAGCCGGCGGCGGAAGTGGCGTCGTACCACATCGCCGCGCCGCCCTGCTGCGTCGCGTTGAGGCACTCGGTGAAGCCGGCCGTGGCCGCGCCCGGCTCGCCGTACTGCGTGACCAGGTCGACGTAGAACTGCGTCGCGGTCCGGAACTCCGGGCTGTCGACCTGGGCCTGCCAGTCCTCGGTGAACCAGGTGCCACCGAAGGTGTTGACGACGGTCGTCAGCGGGGCGAACACCTGGCCCCAGCCGGGCTGCCCGCGCAGGCAGATGCCCGCCATGTCGGGCCGGACGCCGTCGAGCTGCTGGGCCCAGCCGGCCACCTCCTGCCACGTCGGCTGCGGCGGGACGGTGATGCCGGCCTCGGCGAACACGTCCTGGCGGTACATGAGGAACGAGGACTCGCCGTAGAAGGGCTGGCCGTAGACCCGGCCGTCGACGGTGAGCGACTCGGCCATCGGGCCGAGGATGTCGGCCTGGTCGAACTCGGGGTCCGCGGCGATGTACTCGTCGAGGGGCGCGACCCACTCGTTGCCTGCGTAGATCGGGATCTCGAAGTTCGACAGGGTGGCGACGTCGTACTGGCCCGCCTGGCGCGAGAACTCCTGGCTGACGTTGTCGCGCAGCTCGTTCTCCGGCAGCACGGTGAAGTTGACCGTGATCCCCGTCTCCTCGGTGAACCGCGGGGCCAGCTGCTGCAGGTCCACCATCTGCGGGTTGTTCACCATCAGCACCGAGATGCTGTTGGCGTCCCCACCGGCCGCCCCGCCGCCGCCCCCGGCGCCCGCGCACCCGGTGGCGGCGAGGACCACCGCCAGCGCGGGCACCGCGACACCCCGTACCAACCGCCTCATTGCGCCTCCTCGACAGCGATGGACCTGCGCTCAGTTGAGCGCACTCCTGATCACATAGAAAGTTTGTGGCATGACTCACGCCTCGTCAACCCGTTGTGGCAGGATGGTGACCTGGCTGCTCAGATGAGCGAGTGGAGGGTGTGGTGGGGACGCTTCCGGAGCGGGCGCGAGGCCCGGCCCAGCTCGTGCTGACGGCGTCAGTGGCCCGTCGGTACTACCTCGACGGCCGGTCGAAGATCGAGATCGCGGAGGAGTTCGGGCTCAGCCGCTTCAAGATCGCCCGGCTGCTCGAGAGCGCGCGGGCGAGCGGGATGGTCCGCATCGAGATCGGCTACCCCGGAGTCGTCGACGTCGAGCTCTCCGGGCGGCTCATGGACACCCTCGGGCTGAGCCACTGCGTCGTCACGGCGACGACCGAGGAGCAGCCCGAGAAGCTGCGCCAGGTGCTCGGGGCGTCGGCGGCCGAACTGCTGCAGGAGATCATCACCCCGGACGACGTGCTCGGCCTGTCCTGGGCGCGCTCGGTCAGCGCCATGGCGACGGCGCTCACCGGGCTGGCCCCCGCGCCCGTCGTCCAGCTCACGGGGGCCCTCGCCCGGCCCGACGGCGACGACAGCTCGATCGAGCTGGTCCGCGAGGTGGCCAGGGTGTCGGGCGGTCCCGCGTACTTCTTCTACGCGCCGATGGTCGTCGCGGACGCCTCCACGGCGGCGGCGCTGCGCCAGCAGCCGGAGATCGACCGGGCGTTCTCGCGGATCGGCTCGGTCACCGTCGCGTTCGCCGGGGTCGGGGCGTGGCTGCCCACGCAGTCCACGCTCTACGACGCCGTCGGCGAGGACGAGCGCTCCCGGCTCGCCGAGATGGGCGTGTGCGCCGACGTGTCGGGGGTGCTCATCGACGAGGCGGGTGCGCCGGTCCACACCGAGCTCACCGACCGGACGATCGGCATCACCTACGACCAGATGCGCGACGTCCCCGAGGTGATCGGCGTGGTGTACGGCCTGTCGAAGGTGCGGGCGGTGCTGGCGGCCGTCCGGGGCGGGCTGGTCAACGGCCTCGTCACGCACTCCACGCTGGCCCGGGCGCTCATCGAGGCCGCGGGCCGGGACGCCGACCGCCAGGACGGTCCGCCCGCGCGAGCAGGGGCGTGACGGGGCCGGCGATGGGGCGATCGGAGAGGGAGCGGGCCGAGGTGCCGCTGGTGGGCGGCACGGCCAACCGGGGGCGCGTGCACCGCGTGGGCGACACCGTGCGCCGCCCGCTGCGCCCCACCACCCCGGCCGTGCACGCGCTGCTGCGCCACCTGCACGAGGTCGGGTTCGACGGGGCGCCGCGGGTGCTCGGCATCGACGAGCACGGCCGCGAGGTGCTCACGTTCATCCCCGGCCAGGCGGTCACCGCGCCCGCGCCCTTCTGGGGGCTGACGGACGACGCCCTGCGCAGCGTCGGGCGGCTGCTGCGCCGGTTCCACGACGCCTGCCGCGGGTTCGACGCGAACGGCCACGTCTGGGCGGACACGGCGCCGGGGCCCTTCGACGGGGACGGCATCATCCACAACGACCCCAACCTCGACAACATCGTGTTCCGCGACGGCGAGGCGGTCGCCCTCATCGACTTCGACCTCGCGACGCCCGGCTCCGCGGTGTGGGACGTCGGGGCCACGGCGCGGCTGTGGGCCCCGCTGCGGCCCCCGGGCGACACGCACGACCCCCGGCGCGGGCGCGAGCTGGAGCGGACGCGGATCCTGGCCGACGCCTACGGGCTCGACGACGAGGGCCGCGCCCGGCTGGCGGCGGCCGCGAGCGGCCACCACGCGTGGATGTGCACGCTCATCGGCGACGGCGCGCGCAAGGGCGTCCCCGGGTTCCGCGAGTACTGGACGCCCGACACCCGGGCCCGGGCGGCGCGGACCGGGCGGTGGCTGGAGACCCACGCGGCCGCGATCACCGCCGCCCTGCTCGACGGGCGGTGACCCCGGGTCCGGTCGGCGCTCAGCCGCGCAGGTTCCAGGGGTTGGCCCGGTCGGTCGGGTCGTCGTCCGCGACCGCCCGGTACACCTGCGCCGCCGCCCGGGAGAAGCCGTCGGGCAGCCCGAGCGCGGCGAGCGCGTCGCCCGCCTCCTCCATCTCCCCCACCCAGCGCCAGGCCTTCGCCGGGTCGGGCCGGGCCGGCACGACCACGCCGGACCGCTCCAGCTCGCCCTGCAGCGCGGCGTCGACGCCGTAGCCGCGCGCGGCGGCGTCCATCGCCCACCACAGCGCGGGCAGCGCCTTGCTCTGCAGCGCGTAGCAGGCCTTGAGGGCGCTCGCCGGCCCCAGCTCCGCGCCCAGCACGCACGCCTCGAACGGCGACCCCGCGAACAGCTCCGCCACCGCGGGCGCCGCCGCCCCGGACAGCCACAGCCGGGTGCGGCCCGGCTCCCACGCCGGCGGGCCGATGATCGCCCCGTCGACGACGTGCTGCGGGCCGAGCAGGTCCCCGATCGCCCGCACCGTCGCCGGGGAGACCGCGTTCGCCTCCACGTAGAGCGGCCGGTCCGCCCGCCCCTCGAGCGCGGCGGCGACCTGGACGGCGACGTCGCGGGCGGCGTGCGGCGGGCAGACCGAGACGATGACGTCGGCGCGCGCGGCCAGCGCGGCGAGGTCGGGCACGCCGACCAGGTCGGCGATCTCGGCCCGCTTCGACGTCACGAGGCTGCGCCCCGCGGCCGCCCAGACGACCGCCCCGGCGGCCCGCTTGAGGGCCGAGCCGACCGCCGCGCCCATCACGCCGGGGTGCAGCACGCCGACGACGGGGCGGGGCGGGAGACCGGGCAGGGGGAGATCGGGCACGGGGAGATCGGGCACGGGGGCATCATGCCGCCCGGGAGGAGCGGCGGCACCCGCCGGGACCACCACCTGGTCGGCGACAGGGCGGGCATGGGGTCGGGACACGACGGTCGGCCCGGTCCCGGGACGGCCCTCCACCCGCTCCGCCCCTGCGCTCCCCGCCCGCGCACCGCAGCGGGGTGACACCGCTCCGACCCGATCGCAGCGGTGTCACCCCGCCGCGATCCGTGCCGTGCCGACCGGGCGCTCCTGGCCGGGCGCCGGCGTCGTCGCGAGCAGGCTCTCCACCACGGCCCGCAGCTCCAGCAGCAGGGGCGCCACGCCGGGCACGACCAGGAAGGCGAGCACGAACGCGGCCACCGTCAGCGCCGGGGCGACGACGAGCGCCTCCACCCGGCCGCCGGTGC
>JAPLAT010000472.1 GCA_026393175.1 Pseudonocardiales bacterium | reverse complement strand
CCCGCCCGCCGCGCCCGGCCCGCCCGGCCTCCACGCCGCCGCAGGGCGTCCCGCGCGCGCCGGGACCGGTGCACGAGCCGGCCACCTCGCTGCTCTCGGGCCGCGAGGGCGACGTCCCGCCGCACCGCCCCACCGTGCACGCCCCCGCGGGCGAGCCCATCTGGGACGACGACCGGGACGACGAGCGCGACCCGCGGCGCCGCCTGGGCGTGCTGGTCGGGGCAGGCGGGCTGCTGGCCGTGGCCGCCGTCGTCGTGGGCGCGCTGCTGCTGGGTGGCGCGGGCGACGAGGGTGGCGTCGACACCACGGGCAGCAGCACCGTCCCGTCGCTGCCGGTCGGTGCGGACGACCCGACGACGAGCGCACCCGACTCCGTCACCGCCGAGCCATCGACGGCGGCGCCGGGCGGTGCCGGGGGTGCCGGCTCGGGCGGCGGGAACAGCGGCGGCGCAGGCGGGAACACCGGCGGCGGTGCGGGCGGCGGCGCGGGCGGGAACACGGGCGGCGGCACCGGCGGCGCGACCGACGGCGGCACGCCGACGACGGAGGCCCCGACCGACGAGCCCACCACCGCGCCCCCGTCCGACACGGGCGTGCCGACACCGGACCTGCCCACCGAGCCGCTGCCGACCGGCGACGCGTCCGGCGAGGGCGGGTCGGAGACCGGCGGGACCCCGACGGACCCGGTGGCCGAGGGCGGCACGGGGGCCCCGGCGACCGACCCGGCCGGACCGAGCGGGCCGGCCGCGCCCGCCGAGGGCACGGTCTGACCCCATGGACTCCCCGCCGAGGTGGCGGGGTGGAGCCGGGACCGGTGCGGAGGGGAGCCCCGCGCCGGTCCCGGTCTCGTTCGAGCAGGCAGCAGGACGGGCCGCGGTGCCGCGGCGCGGGCGAGGAGTGGAACGTGGTGCGGGTGGGTGCGGCGCTGGTCGCGATGGAGCTGGTGGCCCTGCTGCTGGCGGTGGCGGCGGTCGGGCCGGTGGCGCTCGTCGCCGGGACGCCGGTGGTGGGGGCGACGCTCGTCGGGCTGGCCGTCGCGTGGGCCGGCCGGGGGCAGCTCGACCGGCTGCGCCGGCGCCGGGCGGCCCGCTACGAGGGGGTCGAGCCCGAGCAGGGCGGGTTGATGAGCGGCTTCTTCGAGGTGTCGGCGCGCTGATCACCCGACGGGACGGGCGCGTCCGGGGCATGCTGGCGCGGTGCTGATCGGCCTGGGGGCGGCGCTCGTCGCCATGCTGTTGAACAGCGTCGGCGCGTTGCTGCAGGCCGACGGTGCCCTGCGGGCCACCCGCAGCCGCCCGGTCGCGGTGCAGCCGCGCTACCTCGGGGGGCTGGGGGCCGACGGGCTGGCCTGGCTGTGCAGCGCGTTCGCCCTGCGCTTCCTGCCCGTGTTCGCGGTGCAGGCCGTGCTCGGCGGGACGATCGCGCTGACCGCGCTGGCCGGCTCGCGCATGTTCGGCACGATCCTGCGCCGCGTCGACCGGTGGGCCGTCGCGGCGTGCCTGGTCGGGCTCGTGCTCATCGCGGCGTCGGCGGGCCCCACCCGGGCACCGAGCCGCTCGCCCGCCGTCGACGTGGTCCTGCTGGTGTCGGTGCTGCTGCTCGGCGTCGCGGTGCTGGTGCTGCGCCGCGGCAAGCGCGGGTGGCCGCTGGCCGTCGTCGCCGGGCTGGGGTTCGGCGGGTCGGCGCTGGCCGTGCGCGCCGCGCACGTGCAGGGCGGCCTCGACCCGTCCACCCTGCTCGCCCAGCCCGCGACGTACCTGGTGCTCGGGTTCTGGGCGGTCGGGCTGATCGGCTACTCCGCGGCCCTGTCGCGCGGCCAGGTCGCCTCGATGACCGCGCTGCTCACCGTCACCGAGGTGGTGGTGCCCGGCCTGGCCGGGATCGCGCTGCTCGGCGACCCCGTCCGGCCGGGCGCGGAGGGGATGCTCGCCGCGGGCCTCGTCGTGGCCGTCACGGGCGTGGTGGTGCTGGCCCGCTCGCACGGCGGGCGCCCGCGGCGGCGGTGAGATCCGTTCCGTCCACGACAGCGGCGCCGCAGGCGGGGACGATGGCGCCATGCCGACGTGGGACGACGTGGTGCGGATCGCGGGGGCGCTGCCGGAGGTCGAGGAGTCGACCTGGTTCCGGACGCCCGCGCTGAAGGTGCGGGGCAAGGGCTTCGCCCGGCTCCGCACGGAGGCCGAGGGGTGGCTGGTGCTGATGTGCAGCCTGGAGGAGAAGGAGGCGCTGCTCGCCTCCGGGGATCCCGCGTTCCGCACCACGCCCCACTACGACGGCTACGGCGCGATCCTCGTGGACCTCGACCACGTCCCCGCCGACCAGCTCGCCGAGCTGGTCACCGAGGCGTGGCGGCGGAAGGCCCCCGCCCGGCTGCGCGCCACTCCGCCCGGGTGAGGGCGTACTCGGCCTCGCCGTGCTCGCTGCCGGGCAGCGGTTCGGGGAAGGCCACGTCGACCGTGCGGACGTGGCGCAGGCCGACCTTCTCCAGCACTCGGCGCGACCCGCGGTTGACCGCCATCGCCTGCGCCACGACCCGCTCCACGCCGAGGTCGGTGAACCCGCGGTCGACCAGCGCCCGGGACCCCTCGGTGGCGAACCCGCGGCCCCAGGCCGCGCGGTGCAGCCGGTAGCCGAGCTCGATCTCGCCGGGCACCGGGCGCTCCCGCGGGGGCCGGAACAGGAACCAGCCGAGGAACGCGCCCGTGGCCCGCTCCTGCGCGACGAAGTAGCCGAACCCGGCGGGGAAGCTCAGGAAGTACGGGAGCACCACGTCGCGCACGTGCTCGGCGGTCTCGCGGGGCGGGCCGAGGTAGCGCATCACGTCCGGGTCGGAGTGCAGCGCCACCAGCCCGTCGACGTCGGCGTCGGTCGGCGGGCGCAGCCGCAGCCGCGCGGTCTCCAGCTCCACGCGGCCCATCGTGGCCGATCAGCGGCGCGCGAGCGCGCGGATTTCGTCGCGGCGCAGCCACGCGACCGTGGCACAGACCGCCCCCAGGACGATCGGGGTGACCGTCGTGGCGGGGGCGTCGAACACGGTGACCTGGGTGTACGTCGCCCCGATCATCAGGCCGACCAGGCCGAGCGCGGCCGCACCGGCGAGCCGGGGCACCAGCAGGCCGATGCCGCCGGCGAGCTCGATGGCGCCCACCAGGTACCGGAACCAGTCCCCGGCCCCGATCTCGGTGAACATCCACACGGCGTAGGGCTCCCCGACCAGCTTCGGCGCGGCCGAGGCGACGACGAAGAACACGCCGACGAGGATCTGCACGGCCCACAGCACGCGGCGGCGGGTCGGGGTGGCGGCGGGGGCGGTGGCGGTCATGGCGGGTCCTCCTGCTCGGGCGGTGCTGTCCCCCCTACGACGACCGCCCGGCCCCGGACTCATCGGTCGGCTCCGCGGCCCCGGGGCCCCACCGCGTTCGTCCTGGCCGAACGCCGCCGTTGACCGGCGCCGACGGACCGGAAGGGTGTCTCGACGAGCACGCGGAGGCGACGATGCCGGGCATCTCGATCACGACGTCGGACCGGACCGAGGCGGTCGCGGCATGCGGCGACGTGTACTTCCCCCACCGGTTGACCGTCCTGCACGACCCCCGCGCCTTCGGGATGTCGCTGTCGGCGGTGAGTCTCGGCACCGTCTCGGCGGGGCTGCTCGGCTACGCCGGCGAGGTGCGCCTCGAGACCGGCGAGCTGGAGACCGGGTACGAGGTGAACGTGCCGCTCGACGGGCACCTGCGCACCCGGACCGGCCACGGGGACGTCTGCGCCACCCCCGGCCTCGCCGCGGTGTACCGGCCGGACGGCCGGACGGTCCTGCACGGCTGGGCGGGCGGCGGACGGCTGTTCGGGCTGAAGATCGAGCGGATCGCGCTGGAGGAGACGCTGGCCGAGCTGGTGGACCGCCCGGTCCGGTCGACCGTGCCCGTCGCGGCGGCCCTCGATCTGACCCGGGACGCCGGCCGGCAGTGGTGGAGCCTGGCCCGCGCGCTCGTCGATCTCGCGCAGGACCCGGACGGCCCCCTGAGCCGGCCCGTGGTCGCACGCCCGCTCGCGCGCAGCGTCGTCGCCGGGTTCCTGTACGCGGCCGACCACCCGTACCGGGACCTGCTGGCCGGGCGCCCGGCGACGCCGCGACCGGCGACGGTCCGCGAGGCGGTCGACCTGCTGGAGAGCGCCCCGGAGGAGCCGTGGACGGTGACCGACCTGGCCCGGCGGGTGGGGGTGACCACGCGCGGGCTGCAGGCCGGGTTCACCCGCCATCTGGGCGTCGCCCCGATGGCGTACCTGCGGCAGGTGCGGCTCGCCAGGGCGCACGGGGACCTGCAGGAGGCCGATCCGACGCGCTGCTCCGTCGCGGACGTGGCCGCCCGGTGGGGGTTCGCCCACTTCGGGCGGTTCGCCGCGGTCTACCGCGAGCGGTACGGGCGCCTGCCCTCGGAGACGTTGCAGGCCGGGCGTGCGCACATCGGATCGGCGCAGTACGCGCAGCGGATCGACCGTGACCGGGGGCACACCTACCGTCGGCGGACGCTTTCCGAGCCGGAGGGAGACGCGCCGTGACGGCCACCGACGTCCCGAACGACGAGACCGCGTTCGACTTCAACCCTTTGGTCTCGCCGCACCGGGAGGACCCGCACCTGTTCTACCGGGCGGCGCGGGCCCGGCCTCTGCAGCTGAGTCCGACCCTCGGGGCCTACATGGTGACCCGGTACGAGGATCTGCGTGCGGTGATCGACGACCCGGAGACGTTCTCCTCGGCCGCGGCCGTACCGAAGATCTACTCGAACAGCCCCGAGGTGGTCGAGGTCCTGCGCCGCCACGACGTCCCGGAGACCAACGCGGTGGTCAACGAGGACGAGCCGCAGCACACGCCGATCCGTCGGGTGTTCGACGCGGGCTTCACCGGTGCCCGCGTCCGGAAGATGCTGCCGACGATGCACGCGACGGCCGACGCGCTGATCGACGCGTTCCCGGCCGGCGGCGCGGACCTGGTCGGCGGGTACGCCGTCCCGTTCGTGCAGACGGTGATCGGCGCGATCATCGGTTTCCCGCCCGAGGACACCGAGCAGATCCAGGTCTGGACAGACGACCAGAACACCCTGTGGAACGTGCTGGCACCGGTCGAGGAGCACCTGGCCGCGGCCGAGCGGATGGGTGACTACACCCGCTACCTGCAGGACCTGATCGACGAGCGCCGCGCCCGCCCGCGTGAGGACCTGCTGTCGGACCTGATCCACGGCGCGAACGGCCACCCCGGCCTCCCGGACGACCACGTCCAGTGCATCGTGCGCGGCGCCGCCCGCGTGGCGGGGTTCGACACCACGCGGGACGCGATCACCTCGACCGTGTACGCCGTGCTCGCGAACCCGGGGATCCGGGAGCGCGTGCTGGCCGATCCCGTGAAGATGATCCCGCGCGCCACCGAGGAGATCCTGCGCCGCGACGCCCCGCACCGCGGCCTGTTCCGCATCACCACCCGGGACACCGAGCTGAGCGGCACCCCCCTGCCCGCGGGCACGCCCCTGCTGCTGCTGTTCGGGTCCGGCAACCGGGACGAGACGGTGTTCCCCGACCCGGACGCCGTCGACCTGGACCGGCCGAACGTGCGCGACCACCTCGCATTCGGCCGGGGCCTGCACGTCTGCCCGGGGGCGCCGATGGCCCGCGCCGAGATCCGGGTGGCCCTGGAGCACCTCGTCCACCGCCTGCCCGGCATGCGGCTGGCCGACGGGTACGAGCCCGTCTACATCGCCAGCTACTTCTTCCGCGGCCTGGAGTCCCTGCACGTCACCTGGTGAGACGGCGACGCGGGCCCCGACCACCCCGACGACCCGGGCCGTCGGTGGGAGCGGATCGGCGTCGTCAGATGGTGAAGCCCATCGCCGTCATGGAGGTCGCGAACCGTCGCCCGGCCGTGCGCTGAACGGCCGGACGACGCGGGGCGGCGGGGGTGGGCTGCCGCGGCCGGCGGCGTTCATCGCCGGGTGTGCTCGCCGGCCGGGACGGCTCACAGGCTGGTCAGCCGGCACAGCGCGGGTCGGGCGGCACAGCGCAGGTCGGGCGGCACAGCGCGCCGGCGGGTTGTGCCGACCCGAACACCTCTGTGCCAGCCGGAGCGCCGGTGGCGTAGGCGAGCCCGCGGAGGCGTACGGGCCGGTGGCGCGCGGGTCGGTGGGCGACAGACTGGCACCCCAGCACAGGCTCCAGAGGAGGGCGGGCCCGATGTCCTTCACCGACGCCGAGATCGTCTACATGCGCTCGCAGCCGCTCGCGCGCTTCGCGACGGTGGGTGGGGACGGACAGCCGGACGTGGTGCCCGTCGCGGTCGAGTTCGACGGCACGTTCTTCTGGGTGGGTGGTGCCGGTCCGTCGGTGCTCGCCACCCGGAAGTTCCGCAACGTCGCCGCCGGGGGAGAACGGGTGGCGCTGGTGTTCGACGATCTCGTCTCGTTCGAGCCCTTCGTGGCGCGCGGCGTGCGGGTGTACGGCGTCGCGGAGGGTCCGGTGGAGCGGGTCGGCATGGTCGGACCGGGCATGTTCCTCCGGATCACGCCCGTCGTGTCGTGGAGCTGGAACATGGCGGCCGAGCCGGTCGGGGAGTCGTGGTACCCGGCGCGCAAGGTCGTGCACGCGGCGCCGTCCGCCGGGTGACGGGGCGGGCGCGCGGCCGGTGCACCCGGAGACGACGAAGGCCCAGGCGGAGGGGAACACCCTCTGACCTGGGCCTTTGTCGTGGAGCGGATGACGGGAATCGAACCCGCGTATTCAGCTTGGGAAGCTGATGTTCTACCATTGAACTACATCCGCAGCGCGCTGAGCGTAGCCTAGCAGCTCACGCAGCGTGTCTGCATCGCCGAGGATCGTACCGCCAGACGAGTGGTTGTCCCCGTCGGGCCCCGGCGGAACGTCGGCCGGCCTCGACGCCGTGCCGTCGCCCGGTTCACACTGGTCGAGCCCCCCAAGGCCAGCTCCCCCGGCCGACAAGGACCAGAGCATGACCCAGACCGAACAGCTGGGCTCGCTCCCGGAGCAGGACCACGATCACGACGTCCTGCTGATCGCCGGCAGCCGCCCCGAGGTAGCCCGCCTCGCGCCCGTCTCCACGGCGTTCGCCGACGCCGACCGGATCACCGCGCTCACGATCGCCACCGGCGTGGACCCGATGGGCGTGCACGAGGCGTTCGAGGCCCTCGGCGTGCCGGCCGACGTCACGCTCCTGCTGCGGGAGCCCCCCGGCACGCACCCGGCCGCGGTCGGCGCCATGCTCATGACCCGCATCGACGAGCTGCTCGTCGACCTCGACCCGTCCGCGATCATGGTCTACGGCGGCGGGATGACGGCCGCGATGGCGGCCCAGGTGGCCTTCTGGCGCCAGATCCCGGTCGTGCACCTGCAGGCCGGGGTGGCCAGCGACGATCTGCTCTGCCCGTTCCCGCAGGAGGCCAACCGGCGCATCATCGGGCAGCTGGCCTCGCTGTTCCTCACCACGGGCGGGGCCGCGCTCGGCAGCCCGATCGGGCCCAACGCGATCCCGGTCGGCGACACGATGGCCGCCAACCCCGCGCCGGCGGACCTGCGCTTCGCCCGGCTCGTCCGCCGGGTGCGCGCGGGCGACACGAAGCTCGTGCTGGTCGGGCTGGACCGCGCCGACTCCCTCGGCGTCCTCGCCGGGCTGCCCGACCTGCTCGAACGGGAGCAGAACGTCGAGATCGTGGCCTACGGCGAGCTCGCCGGCCACGGGGCCGCCGCGCCGCTGCTCAAGCACGAGCGCGCGATCGTCACCCGGCGCCTGCCGCTGGCCGAGCTGGTGGGGCTCATCGCCGCCGCCACGGTGCTCGTCTCCGACGACCCGGAGCTGGTCACCGACGCGCCCGGGCTCGGCACCCCCGCCGTGCTGGTGGACGGCCCGCACATCGCCCAGCCCGGCGACTCGATCCGCAGCATCGGCTCGCCCAAGGTCATGACGACGGTGCGGCAGGTGCTCGCCGTCACGCCGGGGCCGGACCCCGAGCCGTCCGACGGCAAGGAGGCCGCGCGCGTGGAGCAGGCCGTGGCCTGGATGTTCGGGCTCGCGGCCTCCCCGGTGCTCGCCGACCCGGTCGTGCCCGAGCCCGACCCCGAGCCGGAGCCCGCTCCCGGCCGCGCGCCCGCCGAGGACGACACCCGCACGTCCGAGGCCTGAGCTGCGCTCCTAGGCTGGCGCGGTGCTGCTCTCCGACGGTGACCTGCGCAAGGAGCTCGACGGCGGCCGCCTCGTCCTCGACCCGTGGGACCCCGCGATGCTCCAGCCCTCCAGCATCGACGTGCGGCTCGACCGCTTCTTCCGGGTGTTCCAGAACTCCCGCTACACCCACATCGACCCCGCGCAGCAGCAGGACGAGCTGACCACGGTGGTCGAGCCGGCGGGCGAGGACCCGTTCGTCCTGCACCCCGGCGAGTTCGTGCTGGGCTCGACGTTCGAGTCGGTCACGCTGCCCGACGACCTCGCGGGCCGGCTGGAGGGCAAGTCGAGCCTCGGCCGCCTCGGTCTGCTCACGCACTCGACGGCCGGGTTCATCGACCCGGGCTTCACCGGGCACATCACGCTGGAGCTGTCCAACGTCGCCAACCTGCCGATGACGCTGTGGCCGGGCATGAAGATCGGCCAACTGTGCCTGTTCCGGCTGTCCAGCCCGGCCGAGCGCCCGTACGGCAGCGACGGCGTCGGCTCCCGCTACCAGGGGCAGCGCGGGCCGACGCCGTCGCGGGCGTGGCGCAACTTCCACCAGGCCGACACCCGGCGCTGACGGGCCGGGGGCTCAGAGCGAGCGCGGGTCCCAGCGGAACGAGCGGCGGGCCAGCGTCGCGAACACGACGGTCCACAGGACGAGGCTGAGCAGGCCGGGCAGCACGGCCGGCAGCCCGAGCAGGCCGGGGGCCCACGTGGTGCCGCTGAAGGCCAGCTGCGTGAGCTGCCCCATCGGCGCACCGGGCACGAGCACCAGCGCCTGCCACGGCGAGTCCACCGGGACGAGCGGCAGCACGAACGCCGCGCCGAACATGACGAAGAACAGCGGCAGCGTGGTGATCTGCGCCCGCTCCGGCGACGGGGTGACGATGGTCGTCGCGAACGCCGCCGCGACGCCCACGGCCGTCCCGCCGAGGACGGCGACCACCAGCGGCACCGGGTCGGGCAGCGGCGCCCCGAGCAGGCCGTCGATCGCCGCGTACAGCACGAGGTGCAGCGCCGCGATCGTCAGGGCCGGGCCGCACACCGCGGCCAGGACACCCCCGTCGGACAGGCTCGACGTGCGCATCCGCTTGAGCACCCGCGCCTGCCGGCGCGCGACGACGGCCTGCGTGATGGTCATGTAGACGCCCATCGTGATCGTCATGACCAGCTGCAGGGCGACGATCGTGGCCCACGCGGCGCTGCCGCCCGGGTCGAACGTGAACGCGAAGAACACACCGAGCGCCACCGGCAGCAGCACCGAGGAGACGGCGGCGGTCCGGTTCCGGGCCACCAGCCGCACCTCGGCGGCGGCGAGCGCGAGGACCCGGCCCGCCTCGCCGGACCGGCCGGCCGCGGTGGCCGACGTGGTCGTGGTCGTGGTCGTCATCGGGAGACCTCCTCGGCACGCACCGCGTGGTAGATGTCGGCGAGCGACGCCGGCGCCGCCCGCAACCCGGACAGCCGCACCCCTCGAGCGGCGGCCCAGGTCAGGAACTCGGTGAGGTCGTCCTGCAGGTGGTCGGTGCGCACCTGCACGCGCGCCCCCTCGCGGGACGCGGTGCCGCGCAGCGCCGGCAGGTCCGGGACGCCCTCGGGCAGCTCGGCGGAGAACCCGGCGGGCTGGGCGGCGACGATCTCCGCGAGCGTGCCGGACACGGCGAGCCTGCCCGCGTGCATGATCGCGACGCGGTCGGCGAGCGCCTCGGCCTCCTCCAGGTAGTGGGTGGTCAGCAGCACCGTGCGGCCCGCCTCCTGCAGCTCCTGGATGGCGTCCCAGGTGCGGCGGCGCGACTCGGGGTCCAGCCCGGTGGTCGGCTCGTCGAGCACCACCAGCTCCGGGGTGCCCCACACGGCCATCGCCAGGTCCAGGCGCCGCTTCTCCCCGCCGGAGAGCTTCGCGACGGCGACGTCGCGGCGCCCGGACAGCTCGAAGCGCTCCAGCAGCCGCTCGGGCCGGTCCGGCCGCTCGACGAGCTTCTGCCACAGCTGCAGCGACTCGAGCACCGTCAGCTCGTCGACGAACCCGCCCTCCTGCAGCTGGACCCCCATGCGGGGCTGCAGCGCCGCGCGGTCGACGGCCGGGTCGAGGCCCAGCACCGACACGCTCCCCCCGGAGCGGGTGCCGAAGCCCTCCAGCACCTCCAGCGTCGTGGTCTTGCCTGCCCCGTTCGTGCCGAGCAGCGCGAACACCTCGCCGCGCCGCACGTCCAGGTCGATGCCGCGCACCGCGTCGAAGTCGCCGTAGCGGACGCGCAGGCCCCGTACGGTGATGGCGGAGTCCCGGTCCGCCGCCCGAGGGACGGCCGCGGGTCCGGTCGTCGTCTGTGTCATGGCCCCAGCCTGGCCGGGGCGGGCGGCGCGCCGGTAGTCGACGCGGTCACGACCAGGGCTGACACCGCGCACCGCCCGGCATGACAGCCGTCATCGGCTCCGGGCCGCCCGCCGCGCGCTCGGCTACCGTCGTCGCGTGGACACACCGCCGCCCGGGTTCGAGGAGCGCCGCGTGCGCTCGGCGCGCCGGTTCGGTCGCATCGGCCTGGCCAGCACCCTGCTGTACCTGCTGCTCGTGCCGATCCCGGTGTTCACCGGCGGGCTGCGCCCCGGGTTCGTGCCGCTCATGCTCGCCCTCTACGTCGCCGGCTTCGCGCTGCACCTGTGGCGCATCCGCGAGCTCGTGGACTCCCCGGGCCGCCCCGCGGCGCCGTGGTTCACGATCACCGCGTCGGTCCTCGGGCTGGCCGTCACGCTCACCGGACTGGGCAGCGGCGCGCTCGGCTTCACCTGGGCCCTGCTCGGCGGGGTGCTGCTCGGCGACATCGTGGGCGGGCAGCGGGCCCGGGTCACCGCGGTCTGGGTCCTGTCGGCGACGGTGGTGACGGGCGTGGCCGGGTGGTGGGTCACCGGGCTCATCTACCCGACCGACGAGGCGTCGCAGGCCTTCCGCGTGATGACCGTGGCGGTCGCGGTGCTGTACGTCGGCGGCATGTGGATCCTCGACGTCGAGCGGCTGTGGTGGCTCAAGGCCGTCATCGACCTGGACGGGGCGCGGCGCACGGCCGCCGAGCTGGCCACCGCCCGGGAGCGGCTGCGCCTCGCCGACGACCTGCACGACCTCCTGGGCCACGCGCTGGAGGTCGTCGCGTTCAAGAGCGAGCTGGCCGCGCGGCTGCAGGCCGTCGACGGGGACCGCGCCCGTGCCGAGATGGAGGAGGTGCAGCGGGTGGCCAGGCAGTCGCTGTCGGAGGTGCGGGCGATGGTCCGGGACACCCGCGCGACCGACCTCGTCGCCGAGCTGGCCGGGGCGCGGGCGGTGCTGGACTCCGCCGGGGTCGTGCTCGTCGTCCGCGGCGACCCGGCGACCGTCGACCCCACGGCCCGCAACGTCCTGGGCCGGGTGCTGCGCGAGGCCATGACGAACGTGCTGCGCCACGCCGAGCCCAGTCACTGCACGATCACGATCGAGGTGGTGGACGGCGTCGCCCGGCTCCGCGTGGACAACGACGGGGCGCTGCCGCCCGACCGGGACGACCCCGGCACCGGGCTGACGGCGCTGCGCCGCTACCTCCACGAGCACGCCGGCCGCCTCGACGCGGGGCTCACGCCCGAGGGCGTGTTCCGCCTCGACGCGGAGCTCCCGGCGGGTGCCCGGTGAGCGCGCCCGCGCCGACCGGGCGCATCCGGCTGGTCCTGGCCGACGACGAGTCGCTCACCCGCGGCGCGGTCGGCGCGCTGCTCGGGCTGGAGGCCGACCTCGTCGTCGTCGGGGAGGCGGGCACGGGCGACGAGGCCGTCGCCACCGTGGCGGAGCACCGGCCCGACGTCGCCGTGCTGGACGTGGAGATGCCCGGCCGCGACGGGGCCGAGGTGGCGCAGTGGATCGCCGCGCACGCCCCCGGGACCCGCTGCATCATCCTGACCCGGCACGCCCGTCCGGGCGTGCTCCGCCGGGCGCTGTCCGCCGGGGCGGCCGGGTTCGTCACGAAGAGCGCACCCGCGACGGTGCTCGCCGACGTCATCCGGCGGGTGCACCGCGGCGGCCGGTACGTCGACCCTGACCTCGCGATGACCGCGCTGATGACCGAGGACTGCCCGCTCACCGACCGCGAGCTGGAGGTGCTGCGCCACGTCGACCCGTCGGACACCGCCGCCGACATCGCGAGCCGCGTGCACCTGTCCCCGGGCACGGTGCGCAACTACCTGTCCTCGGCCATGCAGAAGCTCGGCGTCGGCACCCGGCTGGCGGCGGTGGAGCGTGCCCGCGACCACGGGTGGTTGTAGCGCGCACCGCGGGCGGCCCCGCGCCGGTAGCCTCGGCGGGCGATGGACGACCCCCAGCGCCCGCCCGCGGGCCCGCCGGCCCTGCGGCCCCCGGGCCCGCACCTCCCCGTGCCCGCACCGGCGCCAGGGGACCCGCCGCCCGCCGGTCGGCCGCCGCTGTGGAAACGGCTGACCCGCACCCGCCGGGGGGCCGCCGGGCTGGGCGTCGTGGCCGCGGCGCTGCTGCTGTGGCCGTTCGCGGGGTGGTCGTGGATCCCGTGGCTGGCCGGCCTCGTCGTGCTGGTTCTGCTCGCCGTGCTGCGGCTGGACCGGCTGCTGCGCGGCTGGACCTGGCACGTCGCGGGGCTCGCCGTCGTCGCCGGGCTGATGGTGTCCAGCAGCCCGTGGGCGTGGGCGGTCGCGGCGAGCATCGGCGTGCTCGTCGCAGGGCTGCTGCGGCTCCCGGCGTGGCACCTCGCCGCCGTGGGTGCCGTGCTCTGCGTCGCCAGCGGGGCGGCGCTCGCCTTCAGCACCTACGAGACGCGCGAGCAGGCCGCGGCCGCGCAGACGGCCCGCAACGAGTCCGACCGCGGGCTCTACGGGGCGCCCCGGCCGCAGGGGGTGCTGCCGATCCTGCTCGGCCGGATCGCGGCCGACAGCCCGGGCGCGGTGTGCGACAACCTCATGGCCGCCGCCACCCACGCCGCGTTCGCCGCGTCCGTCGGGCAGCCCGACTGCGCCGCCGCGGTGCGGCAGATCGCCACCCAGGTCACCGACCCCGGGGAGTACGCCGACGCCGAGGCGCCCTCGGTCGAGCAGGGCGACGGCATCGTCGTGGACGCCTGCGCGCTCACCTGGGACGACGCCGCACCCGCCGGCCCCCCGCTCGGGCGCCTGACCGTCGGCCGGGCCCCGAACGGCCCGACCTACGTCGTCACCGCCTTCGCCCCCTGCTGAGCGCCGCGCGCTGACCGGGGCCCCCGCGGCGGCGGGGCGAGGACGGCGACGGGCCGGCCCGGGAGCTCCGGGCCGGCCCGTCGGGACCGTCGTGCGGGATCAGGCCTGGGCGTCGCCCTGGGCCGGCTCGGCCGCCCGGTCCGCGGCCGGGCCGGCGTCGGCCGTGTGGCCGTTGGTGGCCGGGTCGCCGCGCTTGACGGCGGCCAGCAGCATCTGCGAGACGTCCTGGATGTCGACGCCCTCACCGATGCCCTCGCCCTGCTTCTGGGTGAGGCCGTCGGACAGCATCGTCTTGCAGAACGGGCAGCCGACCGCGATGGTCCCGCCCGCCGCCGCGGACGCGCCGGTCGCGCCGCTGGTGGCGGCCGTGGCGCCGGTGTCGTTCAGCGTCGCCTCGGCCGGGGCTGCGTCGTCGGATGTGGCGGCGCCGAGGGTGGCCAGGGCCTCCTCGGTGCGGTTGACGTTGACCCGCTGCCCGATCCGCTCCTCCATCCACATCCGCGCGCCGCCCGCGCCGCAGCACATCGAGCGGTCGGCGTGCCGCGGCATCTCGGTCAGCGTGGAGACGGCGCCGACCAGGGCGCGCGGCTCCTCGTAGACCTCGTTGTGGCGGCCCAGGTAGCACGGGTCGTGGTAGGTGACCGGCGCGCTCGCGTCCGGCGCGGACACCGGGACGAGCTTGCCCTCGCGCACGAGCTTGTTCAGCAGCTGCGTGTGGTGGACGACCTCGTAGTGCCCGTCGAGCTGCGGGTACTCGCGGCCCAGGGTGTTGAGGCAGTGCGGGCAGGTGGTGACGATCTTGCGGGTGCCCGGCTCGCGCCCCTCGAACACCGCGTTGAGGACCTCGACGTTCTGCTGGGCGAGCATCTGGAACAGGAACTCGTTGCCCGACCGGCGGGCCGGGTCGCCCGTGCAGGTCTCCTCCGGGCCGAGCACCGTGTAGTTGACGCCCGCGCGGTGCAGCAGCTCCGCGGTGGCCTGCACCGTCTTCTTCGCGCCGTCGTCGAACGCCCCGGCGCACCCGATCCAGAACAGGTACTCGACCTCGGGGGCCAGCTCGCCGTCGAACACGTTGACCGTGAACCCGAGCTTCTTGGTCCAGTCCAGGCGCTCGCGCTGGTTCTGTCCCCACGGGTTGCCCTTGTTCTCCAGGTTCTTGAACAGCACGCCCAGCTCGGAGGGGAACTCCGACTCGATGAGCACCTGGTGGCGGCGCATGTCCATGATGTGGTCGACGTGCTCGATGTCGACCGGGCACTGCTCCACGCACGCGCCGCAGCTCGTGCAGGACCACAGCACGTCGGGGTCGATGACGCCGCCCTGCTCGGCGGTGCCGACCAGCGGGCGCAGCGCCTGCTCAGGACCGGACCCGCGCACGCGCTCGAACCCGGACTCCGGGACGCCGTGGCCGGGGTGCGCCGTGAGGCCCGCGGAGAAGTCGATGGCGCCCTCCTCCGGCATGTCCCTGCCGCCGATCATGTACGGCGCCTTGGCGAGCATGTGGTCGCGCAGGTCCATGACCAGCAGCTTCGGCGACAGCGGCTTGCCGGTGTTCCAGGCCGGGCACTGCGACTGGCAGCGACCGCACTCGGTGCAGGTCGCGAAGTCCAGCATGCCCTTCCACGTGAAGTCCTCGATCTTGCCGCGGCCGAAGACGTCGTCCTCGCCCGGGTCCTCGAAGTCGATCGGCTTGCCGCCCGACTCCATGGCCGGCAGCGGGCCCAGCGCCTTCGGGAAGCGCTTGGCCGAGACGTTGATCGGCGCGGTGAAGATGTGCAGGTGCTTGCTGTAGGCGATGATCACCGTGAAGGCCAGCATCACGCCGATGTGCAGCAGCAGCCCGACGGTCTCCAGCACCTCCAGCGTCGGCGCCGAGAGCCCCGACAGCAGGTTGCCGATCCCGATCGAGGCCCACGCGCCGGACTCGTAGGGCAGGTAGCCCAGCGCCGAGGCCGGTCCGCGGAACAGGAACATCGTCCACAGCACGTTGAAGATCATGAACAGGATCAGCCACGCACCGCCGGTGTGCGAGCCGTAGAACCGTGACGCCCGCGCCTTGCGCTCCGGGGCGTTGCGGATCCGGATCACCGAGAACACGACGAGCGAGACCAGCGCCAGCACCGCGATGGTGTCCTGCAGGAACCCGAGCACCGGCCAGCGGCCGATCAGCGGGATCGCGAACTCCTTGTCGAACAGCGCGCCGTAGGCCTCGAGGTAGACCGACGCCAGGATCACGAAGGCGTAGAACGTGAACAGGTGCGCCAGCCCGGGCACCGACCACTTCAGCAGCTTGCGCTGGCCGAAGACCTCCACGAACTGCGCACGGACCCGCTGACCGAGCCCGTCGGTGCGGTCGTTCGCCGGCTGGCCCGACCGGATCAGCTTGTAGATCCAGAACGCCCGGCGGCCGGAGACCGCGAGGGCGATCACCGTCATCCCCAGTCCGATGACAAGACGCAGCAGTTCCACTCCGGTACCTCCAGGACGGGTCCGCGAGTGGTGGGCCGCGAACCGTTGCCGAGCAGACTAACGCCCCTTCCCATCAGGGACGGCGCGTCAGATCGGGCCTCAACTTACCGCTCGGTAACCCCGTGTCGCGATCCGGCCGGCCCGTGCGGGGGAGTGAGAAGACTCGCACCCGGACGAATTGCTTTGCGTATGCGATCAACTCCAGGCCGTGATCGGTACCGCCGTTCGGACGATGAGCGGGTCCAGGGGGATGCCGTCGTGTGAGGTTGGCGTGTGCAGGTGTGAACAAGGGACGGGCAGAGGAGTGGGAGTGCCGCCCACCGCCTAGGATCCCCCGGTGACTCGTGCTTCACTCGACCACGGACTGTGCCCCGGACCCCACCGGTGCGGGCCGATCCGTGTGGTCCGCGCGGTCGGGGTGCGTCCCGAACAGGAGGAGACGCCGTGACCACACCGGGCACCGTGGTGCTCTGGCTGGCCGGGGCCGGGCTGAGCACCACCGGTCTGCAGGGCTGGATCCAGGACAACGTCGTTCCGTTGATCCTGCTCGGGATCGCGATCATCCTCCTGTGGATCGGCGGTCGCGGCGACAACGCCGGCGTCGCCCGGCGCAGCGTGGGCCTCATCATCGGGCTCGTGGCGCTGGGCATCGCCGTGTCGGGCAGCGGACCGGAGATCGGCAGCTTCCTGGCCTCGCTGATCACGGGGTGACCGGAGTGCTCGTCCGCACCGACGACGAGGTGTACCGGGTCGACTCCGTCTGGCTCGGGCCGCCCCGCGCCACGTTCCCCTGGCGCGCCCGCTACGTCTCCTACGGCGTCGGGCTGATCGTGATGATCCTGGTGATGTTCGTCCAGCGCCGCATCGGCATCGGCCTGGACTTCTTCTCCGTCGCCTGGGCGCTGGTCCTGACCGTCGTCCTCACCCGGTTCCTCGGCCAGCGCATCGACTACGAGCGACCGCTCGGCCAGGTCCTGGCCCTGTTCCGGCACGAGATCAGCGGCCCGCGCGCCCGCACGGCCACGGCCGGGGGCGCCGTGCGCTCCGGTCACGTGCGCCTCGGGCCCGTGGCGCCGCCCGCCCGGCGGCGGAGGGGACGTCGTGGCCCGCGATAGGAAGCGCAAGGACGAGCAGACCCCCGCGCCCCCGCGCCGGCGCGGCCGCGCGCTCGCGGGCGAGTCCGGTCTGCCCAAGTACACCCCCGACATCGCGCTGCGCTCTATCGAGGGCCACATCACGCGGACCGGCACCCAGGTCATGGCCTGGTATCGGCTGGCCGCGCAGGCGTGGAGCTTCCGCAGCGACTCCCAGCGCGAGGTGCTGATCCGCCAGATCGCCGCCCAGCTCGGCGAGCTGCAGGGCCGCTGGCTGCACCTGCGCGTCACCACCCGGCCCTACCCCGTGCACATGTGGGCCGAGTCCTTCGACAACAACGCGCTGGGCCGCATGCCCGACGTCGCGGGCGCCCTGGGCTGGGACGGCTTCCTCGAGGGCGAGCAGCGCCACCTCATGGGCCTGTCCATGTCGGACAAGGAGGTCTTCCTCGGCGTCGAGGTCTCCGGCCGCTCCACGGTGGACCGCTGGGTGGAGGCCGCGGCGCCGGTGCTCAACCGCGTCGCCCCGGCCGCCGTCCGCGCCGAGCTCGCCGCGCTCGACACCGAGATCGCGCACCTCGACGAGCTCGTCGCCGGCAGCGGCCTGGACGCGGTCCCGGCGAGCGCCGACGACCTGGCCTGGCTCATGCAGCGCAGCTGCGCGCTCGGCCTGCCGGCCCCGCGCACGCTGTCGATGGTGCCCGGCGGCGTCACGCGCTGGGAGACCGAGGACCTCGCCGGCTTCACCGACGGCGTCGACATGCACCAGGAGCCCTACGCCCCGACCGTGCAGGTGGTCGGCCGGATCCGGTCGCAGACGGTGCGGCGCAACGTCGCCGTGCTGTCCGTCGGGCTGATGGAGGGGCTGCGCATCCCCGAGGTCGACGACCCGTGGATGCAGCACTCCGACCGGCTCCCGTTCCCGGTGGAGTGGTCGGCCCGGATGTACGTCCGGCGGCCCGAGGAGGTGGCGGGCGAGCTGCAGCGGCAGATGGGCAAGGTCCGCTCGCAGATCCGGCACTACACCCACGACCACGACCTCGACCCGCCGATGTCGCTGGCCCGGCAGGCCGACCGGGTGCTGGAGGTCGAGGACGAGCTGACCACCGGGCTCACCCAGCTCAACACCCGGCTCTACGGCTGGTGGCGGGTCGCGGTGTCCGGCAAGGACGAGGCCGAGGCCGTCAGCCGAGCCCAGCAGGTGCTCGACGTCTACCGGCCCAAGGTGCTCATCGAGCACCCCGAGGCGCAGTACAAGTACGCGCGCGAGTTCATCCCCGGCGAGCCGCTCGCGTCCACCGCCTACCGCCGCCGCGGCTCGGTCACCTGGGCCGCAGCCGCCGTGCCCGCCGCCACGGCCAGCGTGGGCGACCGGCGCGGCATCATGATCGGCGAGACCTGCACCGCCACCCGGCGCCCGGTGGCCTGGGACCCGTGGCTCGCGCAGGAGGTCCGGCGCGCGTCCGGGCTCACCGCGATCGTCGGCGGGCTGGGCTCGGGCAAGTCGTTCCTCACCGGGCTGGTGGTCTACAAGACGCTGCGCTCCGGCGCCCGCTGGACGGTGCTCGACCCGTCCGGGCCGCTGGCCGAGCTGACCCGGCTCCCCGAGCTGGCGCCCTTCTCCCGGCACATCAACCTGCTGCGCGCCGACCCCGGCATCCTCAACCCCTACCGCGTCGTCGCCGAGCCGCGGCCCGACCACTTCCTCGACGAGGAGGACCCCGAGCGGGCGTGGCGCCGCGAGCGCAGCCTCGCCGCCGCCACGAGACGCCGGCTCGTCCTCGACGTGCTCACCGGCCTGCTCCCCTACGACATCTCCAAGCTGCCGCACACCCGGATCGTGCTGCTGCGCGCCGTCCGCGAGGTCGGAGGTGCCACCGACCGCCACCCCGGCATGGTGATCGACGCGCTGCGCCGGCACGCCCGCGACGGCGAGGAACACGCCGGCGTCGTGGCCGACTTCCTCGACGAGCGGCGCGAGCTGCCGCAGGCGGCGCTGCTGTTCCCCGACACCACGCGCGACGACCCGTGGCAGGCCGACCGGGACTTCCGCCTCACCGTGCTGACGATGCAGGGCATGACCCTGCCCCGCCCGGGCAGCCCGCGCGACGAGTGGACCGACGGGGAGTCGCTCGCCGTCGAGCTGCTCAACCTGGCGTCCTGGCTCACCCAGCGCACGATCTACGAGGCCGACCGCAACCTGCGCAAGGGCGTCGCCCTGGACGAGACGCACTTCCTCTCCCAGGTGCCCACCGGCAAGGTCCTCATCGACCGGCTGGCCCGCGACTCCCGCAAGTTCAACGTCCGCGCCCTGTTCGCCTCGCAGCTCGCGGGCGACCTGCTGCGGGTGTCGGGCTTCGCGTCGCTGGTCAACGCCGTGTTCGTCGGGCGCACCGACGACGAGGAGGCGCAGAACGAGGCGCTGCGGCTGCTCAAGGTGCCCACCGGCGTCGGCTACGAGCAGATGCTCGGCACCCTCTCGCCGCGCCCGCGCCACGACGACCGGCCCGACGACACCCCCCGCCAGTTCGTGTTCGCCGACGGCCACGGCGGGGTCGAGAAGATCCGCATCGACCTGGAGGCACCGCACCTGGAGCACGTCCGGGCCGCGCTGGACACCAACCCGGACGCCGCCAGGGTCTCCCCGCGCGGGGTCCCGGCCGCGTCCCGGCCCGCCGCGGTGCGGGCCCCCGACGAGCCGGCCCGGCCGACGCTCGCGGAGATCGTCGCCGACGACCTGCCGGCCGACCCCCGCACCGCCGACGACGCCCTCGACGAGTTCGACGACCTGGACGACCCCGACGGCCTGCTCCGCGACGGCGGCGGCAGGCGCGACCCCGGCCCGTTGCCCGTCGTGCCGCCGGGCGCGGAGCTCCTCGACGACGACGACCTGATGGACGAGCACGGGCACGGGTTCGAGGTGGTCGAGGGCAGCGTCGCCCCGCCCGCCGCGAACGGCCGGGGCAACGGCAACGGCAACGGGAGCGGCAACGGCCACCACCCCGGTGACGGGGCGGCCCACCCCCGACCCGCCGGGGAGGCCGTGCGGTGATCACGGGGGGCGTCCCCTCCGGCCTGCTGCCGGTGGGGCTGGTTCTGGTGGCCGCCGTCGTCGCGGCGTGGCGCCGCGGCCGTCCCCGCCCGGCGGGCGGCCGGCGCGGGCGCCGCGGTGCCCTGCTGCTCGTCACGGCGCTGGTGGGCGGCTCGGTCCTCATCGGCACGCCGGCGATGGCCCAGCCCTTCGACTGCAAGGAGTCCCCCGAGCCGGACCGGCCCGGGACGGGCCTCGTCGGCTCCATCGACCCGCCGACCTACGGCGTCGGCGAACCCGGCAGCGTGTACGACGAGGTCGGCTACGCCGGGCTCGTCTGGCACAACTACGACCTGGGCTGCGCGGGCGCGGCCGTGTTCAACCCCGCGAGCACCACCGACACGTGGCTGGGCAACCAGGCGTTCAACGTCGCGAAGTTCTCCGTCGGCGGCGTGAACTGGGCCCACTACCTCATCGCCGACGGCGGCGAGCTGCTCGCGCCGCTCGACGACCTGGTCACCACGGCCACCCGGGCCATGTACGACGCCGTCTTCGCCACGTTCATCGGCCCCGTCCTGCTCGTCCTCGCGGTGTTCCTGCTGGTGCTGGCCGTGCGCGGCGACCTCGCCGAGCAGGCGCGGCGCGGCGCGTTCGCCCTGGCCGCGCTCGTCGTCGGTTCGGCGGCCTACCTCGCCCCGGTCGACTGGTCGCGCGCCGCCGACGGGCTGCTGCTCGACGGCGTCACGGCGATGCAGGAGGGCTTCCTCGACGAGATCGGCCTCGGCACCCGCGACACGCTGCCGACCGTGCTCGTGGACCAGGTGATCTACCAGAACTGGCTGCGCGGGGAGTTCGGCGCCGCGGACGTGCCGCAGGCCCAGCAGTTCGGCCGCGACCTGCTGCGGGCCCAGACCTTCACCAAGCCCGAGGTCGCCGAGGGCCGCGCCACCCTGGAGCTCGCCGAGCAGAAGAAGGCGGACTTCGCCGCGATCGGCGCGCAGCTGGGCGACCGCTACCCCTACTTCACCGGCGAGTCCGGCAGCCGCACCGGCACCGGAGTGCTCGCCGTGGTGCAGGCGCTGTGCATCGCGCTGTTCCAGCTGCTGTCCAAGGTGCTCGTGCTGGTCGCGATGCTCGTGCTGCGGCTGATGGTGATGACGGCCCCGGCGATCGCCGTCGTGGCCGTGCTCAAGCCCGACATCCTCCCGGCGCTGCTGCGCATCGGCGGCGCGGCCATCGTCAACACGCTGGTGGTGGGGGCGCTCGCCGGGCTGCACGCGCTGCTGGTGGTGTCGCTGTTCCGCCCGGGCGCCGGGATCGACCTGTGGCTGGCCCTGCTCGTCACCGGCGTGGTGACGATCGTGATGTGGGCGGTGGCCAGGCCGTTCCGCCGGCTGGTGTCGATGGTGACGCTGACCCGCGAGCAGTTCGGCGGCATCGTGCCCGGCGCGGGCGACGGCCCGATGTCGCGGATGTGGCTGCGGATGCGCGGGGGCCCCGAGGAGGACCGGCAGACCCGCTGGTGGGACGAGCGGCGCGGCGCCGCGGCGGGGACGACGTTCGCCGACGGCGGGCGCCCGGAGGCCGAGCCGGTGGCGCGCGTGCGGGCGCGGGCCGAGCAGGTCGTCCGCCCGCGGACCGCGGTCGAGCCCGCCCCCGAACCCGCGCTCGTGCCCGCCGCCCGGCGCCCCGCGCTCCCCGCGGGAGCGGCCCGCGCCGGTGGCCGCACGCCCGGCTGGGCCGAGCCCGGCGACGTCGACGACCGCTCGCTCTACCGCAGGCCCGACGCCGTCCCGATGCGGCCGGGGGCCGCCCGGCCGGTGCAGCCCGAGATCGTCGACGGGGTGCCGGTCTACCGCATCTACCGGCCCCGGCCCGCCTACGACGGCGCGTCCTCGTGGTCCACCGCCGGCGGGGGCAACCGTGCCGATTAGGTCGCCGCGGGGGCGGGCGGCCGCCTACCGGGCGATCTGGCAGTGGCCGCTGCGCTCCCCGGCCCGGCTCGCGCTCACCGCGGGCGTCGTCGCGCTGGCGGCGTTCGCGCTGAGCACCGGCCTGACCGCGCTGGCCGGGCCCCCGCCCGCCCCCGACGCCGCCCCGGACGGCGTCGCGGGCAGCTCGACGTCGGCCCCGGCCCGCCCGGGCGGCGCGGCCCCGCGCACCCCGACCCCGACGGCGCTGCCCCCGGTGCCCGACCTCGTGCCGACGACGCTGCCGCCGAGCAGCGCCGACCCGGTCGCCCTCGACGTCGCCTCCCGGTGGGTGGCGGCGTGGGTCCGGCCCGCCGAGGGCGTCTCCGCCGAGCAGTGGCTCGCCGGGCTGCGCCCGCTCACCACCGAGGAGTACCTCGGCCTGCTGGCCACGGTGGACCCGGCGAACATCCCGGCCACCCGCGTGACCGGACCCCCGACGGCCGTGCGGGCGGCGGCGAGCTCCGTGCAGGCCGAGGTGCCCACCGACACCGTCACGCTCCTGGTCCTCGTCGTCCGCACCGAGTTCGGCGACTGGCGCGTGTCCGGCTACGACGAGGCCTGAGCGACCGATGCGGCTGCTGCGCCCGATCCGCCTGCTGGTGCCGGCCGTCGCCGTCGCGGCGGCGCTCGGCCTCGTGCTCGTCGTCTGGCTCATCGCCTTCACGGTCAACGGGGGCGGCAGCCGTCCGGCGAGCGGGCTCTACTCCTGCGACGCCGGGCTCAGCGGCGGGGTCGGGCTGGCCGGCGGCCGCCCGGGCACCACGGCCGCGACGCTGTCGGAGGAGCAGCGCGGGAACGCGGCCACGATCATCGGCGTGGCCCGCGACATGGGCGCTCCGCCGCGGGCCTGGCTGGTCGCGCTGGCCACCGCCATGCAGGAGTCGACGCTCCGCAACATCGACTACGGGGACCGGGACTCCCTCGGGCTGTTCCAGCAGCGCCCGTCGCAGGGCTGGGGCTCGCCCGCGCAGGTCACCGACCCCGTCTACAGCACGACGATCTTCATCGAGCGGCTGCTGGAGGTGCCGGGCTGGGAGCGGATGCCGGTCACCGTGGCCGCCCAGACCGTGCAGCGCTCGGCGTTCCCCGACGCCTACGCCAAGTGGGAGGGCCTGGCCGCCGACCTGGTCACCCAGCTCGCCGACGTCGCCGACCCCGCCGGGTGCGGGCGCACGGCGGTGCTCGCCGAGGGCGTCGCGGGCACGGCCATCGCGTTCGCCCTCGGCGAGGTCGGCAAGCCCTACCTGTGGGGCGGCACCGGCCCGGACCGCTACGACTGCTCCGGCCTGCTCCTGCGGGCCTGGCAGGCCGCCGGGATCAACCTGCCGCGGGTGTCGCGCCAGCAGTTCTACGCCGGCGGGCACCTCCCGGTGCGCCAGATGCAGCCCGGTGACCTGTACTTCCTGGCCACCGACCCGTCCGACCCGTCGACGATCCACCACGTGGCGATGTACCTCGGCAACGACCAGATCGTCGAGGCGCCCTACACCGGGGAGTTCGTGCGGGTGCGGCCGATGAACTGGGACCACCGCGAGCTGGTGCCGCTGGCCACCCGGCCGGGCACCACCCCCAACCGCGCCTGATCAGCGCGCCCAGCTGTGCTCCACCTCGATCCCGACCGCCCGCGGCGGGGTCGCGGGGGCGGCACCGAGCAGCCGGCGCAGGCCGGGCCCGAGGTCGCGCTTCATGAACGTCTCGGCGTGCTCGCGGGAGTCCCACACCGCCACGACGCACAGCCTGCCGTCCGCCATGCCGGCGTAGCGGGCGACGAGCCCGTCCGGGTCGGGCAGGATCTCGGTCATCAGCCGGTCGAGGTTCTCGACCGTGCCGGCGGGGGAGTCGTCGACGACGGTGACGTAGGACATGGCGGCCTCCTGGGCGGTCCGCGGCCGGGAGGTCCGGCCGGTGCCCCGCGACGCTAGGAGCGCGGCGGCGCCGGGGCATGGGTCGGACCACTCACCGGGCTGCTCATTCCCGTCCCGACCGTCCCGCCCATCCGGGCCGCGATCTGGCTGCGCGAGGTGAACCCCAGCTTCGTGAGGATGTGCGCGACGTGGTTGGCCGCGGTGCGCTCGGAGATCACCAGCCGCTCCGCGATGGCGCGGTTGGTGAGCCCCTCGGCCACGAGGGCGGCCACCTCGGCCTCGCGCGGGGACAGGCCGCTGTCGTCCGGACCCAGCCGGCGGACCAGCTCCGCGCTCGGTCCGGCGAGCGCCGCCATCCCGAGCCCGCGCACCAGCCGGTCGCTCTCCGCGGCCAGGTGCCGCGCCCGCGAGCGGTCCCCCGGCGCGCCCCGCGCGGCCAGCGCCCGGGCCAGGTGGTGGCCGGACTCGGCGAGGAACCCCGGGGCTCCCGCCCGGTCGGCCGCCCGCATCGCCACGTCGAGGTCGGCGACGGCGTCGTCCAGCCGCCCGCGGGCCAGCGCCCCGATCCCGAGCGTCGCCTCGGCCGGCCCGCAGTAGCTCAGGCCGCTGCCGACGACGTGCTCGCCGCGGAACGGATCCAGCCCGAGCAGCGCCGCCTCCAGCTCGGCGTCGCACCCCAGCTCGATCGCGACGAGGGCCGCCAGCACCGACGCGGGCCCGGCGAAGAACACCGGCCACGACCACGTCTCCGGCGGGCCCGCCAGCCGGAACTGCGTGGCGGCCTCGTCGCCGCACCCCGCCCGCAGCAGCAGGTAGGCCCGCGAGACCCGGCCCATCGTGCGGAACCTCGGCGGCGGTTCCACCCACTCGCGGGCCAGGGCGAGCGCGTCCGCCGCCGTGCCGACGTGCCGGGCGAGTGCCCACTGCGTGCCCAGGAACGCCCCGGTCGCCGTCGGCCGCTCGATCGTGCGCATCCGCTCGTACCCCCGCACGGCGGCCTCGCGCGCCTCGGCGAAGCGGCCCCTGGCCTGGGCGACGCAGGCGGTGACCCGGTCGAGGTGCCAGTGGCCGTGCGGTCCGCCGACGCGGGCCACGTCCGCCGCGAGCGGGGCCAGCTCGTCGGCGGCGGCGGTGAGCGCACCGCCCTCGACGAGCGCGTCGACCCGCCACAGCCGCCCCCACATCGCCGTGCCGGGGTCCCCGGTGCGGGCGGCCACGGCGAGCATCTCCACGGCGAGGGCGAGCCGCTCGGGGCGCCCGGCCGGGCCGGGGCAGGCGTCGTGCCGGGCACGCAGGGCGGCGGTCAGCGCGCGGTCGTCGCCGCTGTCCCGGGCCAGCTCCACCGCGGCGGCGGCCGACCGGCGGGTCTGCTCGTGGTCGCCCGCGTAGAACGCGAGGTGGCTCCGCCGCGCCAGC
>JAPLAT010000520.1 GCA_026393175.1 Pseudonocardiales bacterium | reverse complement strand
GGGCCGCCGGGGCGGGGGCGGCGGGGCGGGGCGCGCGGACTCCGGGGGCGACGCCACCCACTCCAGCAGCGCGGGCGCCCCGCAGTACGGGCAGAACCGCCCGCCGGCCGGCGGGACGGGTCGCCGGCAGCGCGGGCAGGTGACGACCACGGGGCGCTACACGATCTCCGGGGTGCCGCCGCCGTCGGCCTCGACGGGGCGCCCGCCCGCGGCCCAGGCCTGCATGCCGCCGTCGACGTTGACGGCGGGGTGGCCCTGCGCGGCGAGGTACTGCACCACCCGGGCGGAGCGGCCGCCGGAGCGGCACACGACGTAGAGCGGGTCGTCGTCGGGCAGTTCGCCGATGCGCTCGGTCAGCTGCGACATCGGCAGGTGCCGGGCGCCGGGCGCGTGCCCGGCGGCCCACTCGTCGGCCTCGCGGACGTCGAGCATCGCGGCGTCGGCGGGGACCTCGGCGGCGGGGACGGACGGTACGGTCATGACCGGCGATCCTGCCACGCCGACCGGTGACGGTCCCGTGAACCGCCCCCGATCAGTGCGCGACGGCCTTCTCCGCGCCGGCGCCGGTGATCGACCGGACCTCCATCTCCGCGAACTTGGCCCGGTCGAAGCTGCGGGACCCGCCGACGTAGGTGCCGACGACGCCGAGCAGGAACGACAGCGGGATCGACACGATGCCCGGGTTCTCCAGCGGGAACAGGTCGAAGCCGCCGTTCGGGAAGATCACGCTCTTCGGGCCGGAGACGACCGGCGAGAACACGATCAGCAGCACGCAGCTGGCGAGGCCGCCGTAGATGCTGAACAGCGCGCCGGTGGTGTTGAACCGCTTCCAGAACAGCGAGTACAGGATCGTGGGCAGGTTCGCCGAGGCGGCGACGGCGAACGCCAGCGCCACGAGGAACGCGACGTTGATGCCGTTGACCAGGACGCCGCCCGCGATCGCGACCAGCCCCACGACCAGCGCCGTCGTGCGCGCCACCCGCACCTCGGCGTCCGGGGTGGCCCGGCCGCCCTTGATCAGGCTGGCGTAGACGTCGTGCGCGAACGACGCCGACGCCGTGATCGTCAGCCCGGCCACGACGGCCAGGATGGTCGCGAACGCGACGGCGGAGATGATGCCGAGCAGGATCTCGCCCCCGAGCTGGTAGGCCAGCAGCGGGGCCGCGGAGTTGGCCCCGCCGGGCGCCGCGGCGATGTTCTGCGGCCCGACCAGCGCCGCCGCCCCGTACCCGAGCACGAGCGTGAACAGGTAGAACAGGCCGATCAGCCAGATCGCCCAGACCACCGAGCGGCGGGCCTCCTTGGCCGTGGGCACGGTGTAGAAGCGCATGAGGATGTGCGGCAGGCCCGCGGTGCCCAGCACGAGCGCGAGGCCGAGGGAGATGAAGTCCACCGGGTTCGTGTACTGCAGGCCCGGGTTGAGCAGCGCCTCGCCGCGCTCGGGGCTGTTGGCGACGGCGTCGCCCAGCAGCGCGGAGACGTTGAAGAAGTTGATGCCGAGCACCCACGCCGTCATCACCGCGGCGCCGACGATGAGCAGCGCCGCCTTGATGATTTGCACGTAGGTGGTGCCCTTCATGCCGCCCACCAGCACGTAGACGATCATCAGGGCGCCGACGACCGCGATCACGATGCTCTGCCCGACCCGGTTGGAGTTCGGGATCTGCAGCAGCAGGGCGATCAGCCCGCCCGCCCCCGCCATCTGCGCGAGGAGGTAGAAGAACGACACGACCAGCGTGGACGTCGCCGCCGCGGCGCGGACCGGGCGCTGCCGCATCCGGAACGCCAGCACGTCACCCATCGTGAACTTGCCGGTGTTGCGCAGCATCTCCGCGACCAGCAGCAGCGCCACCAGCCACGCGACGAGGAAGCCGATCGAGTAGAGGAACCCGTCGTACCCGTTGAGCGCGATGGCGCCGGCGATGCCCAGGAACGACGCCGCGGACAGGTAGTCCCCCGCGATCGCGACCCCGTTCTGCGGTCCGGTGAACGAGCGGCCGGCGGCGTAGTAGTCCGACGCGGACCGGTTGGTCCGGCTCGCCCGGTAGACGAAGTACAGGGTGACCAGGACGAACAGCCCGAAGATCCCGATGTTCAGCCCCACGTTGCCGATGCGCGTGGGATCGAGGGTCTCCTGGGCGAGGGTCACCGGGCGGTCCCCTCGATGCGCTCCCGCAGGCGGGCGGCCGCGGGGTCGAGGTGCTTGTTGGCGTAGTTGACGTACAGCGTCGTGATGGCGAACGTGCTGACGAACTGCAGCAGCCCGATCACGAGGCCGACGTTGATGTTGCCCAGCAGCTTGATCGCCATGAAGTCCCTGGCGTAGGACGCCAGCAGGACGTAGGCGAGGTACCACACGAGGAAGGCCGCGCTCATCGGGAAGACGAAGCGGCGCAGTCTCGAGCGGAGGTCGGCGAACTCAGGACTGTCCTGGACCTGCTCGTAGACGGTCCTCGTCGACCGTTCACCCGTCGTGCTCACAGCGCCCTCCCCCGTGCGTCGATGTTCGTGTGCCGCGAACCATAGAACAGTCACGGAGGGTGTTCTCCGCCACTCGACCGTGGCGGCCGGGGCGGGCGGTCAGGCGCCGTCGCTCAGCCGGTCGCGGCTCAGGCCGAGGCGTTCGGGTGCGTGCAGGCGCAGCAGCAGCTGGTCGGCGTCCGGCGGCCGGTGCGCGGCCGTGCGGAGGCTGACCAGCACCATCGTCAGGAACGCCACCGGCACGCTGACGATCGCCGGCCGGTAGAGCAGCACGGCGAGCGGGCCCTCGGCCACCGCGCCCGCGAGGCTGAGGGCCACCGCACCCGCGGAGAGCAGCCCGCCCGCGAGCACGCCAGCGACGGCACCGCGGGCGGTCAGCCCCCGCCACCAGATCCCGAGCAGCAGCAGCGGGCAGAACGTCGAGGCGGCGATCGCGAACACCAGCGCCACGGCCTCGGAGAAGTCCAGCCGGTCCACCCCCAGCGCCAGCCCCAGCGGGACGATCCCGGCCAGCACGGTCGCCGTGCGGAAGTCGCGGACCCGCCCGCGGCGCAGCACGTCGGTGGACAGCACGCCGGCGACGCTGACGACGAGGCCGGACGAGGTGGACAGGAACGCCGCCCACGCCCCGGCCGCCACGAGGCCGCCGAGCAGCACCCCGGCCCAGCCGGGGCCGAGCACGGCGGTGGGCAGCAGCAGTACCGCGGCGTCGGTGTCGCCGCTGACCAGCAGCTGCGGGGTGTAGAGCCGCGACAGCGCCCCGAGCAGCGTCACCGCGATGTAGAACATGCCGAGCATCCCCAGCACGACCACGGCGGTACGGCGGGCCGCCCGGCCGTCGGGGTTGGTGTAGAAGCGCACCAGGACGTGCGGCAGCCCCATGGTGCCCAGGAACGTGGCGATGATCAACGAGTACGTGGCGAGGACCCCGTCGGGCCGGTCCGCCGCCACGGGCCGGAGCCAGGACTCGTGGTCCGCCGCGCTCCCGGCGACCACCGGGACGGCGCTGCCCGCGGTGAACCCCAGCTCGGCGCCCGCGGCCACCACGTGCTCGCCGGGCAGCCAGCGCAGCGCGGCGCCGGTGACCTCGGCGCCGTCGACCTCGCCCGTCGCCACCAGCGTGACCGGCTCGCGCACCTCGAGCACGACCGGCGTCGCGATCTCCACCGTCGTGTCCGCGGGGAACTCCGGCGGTGCGGGCCGGTCGAAACCGCGGTCCGGGCCGAGGAAGAACAGCACCGCGACGGCGGCGGGCAGCACGACCGCGGTGAGCTTGAGCCAGTACTGGAACGCCTGCACGAACGTGATCGACCGCATGCCGCCCAGCGCCACGGTGCCGACGACGATCACGCCGGAGGCGAGCTCGCCCGTCCACGCCGGGAGCCCGGTGAGCGTGGCGACCGTCAGGCCGGCACCCTGCAGCTGCGGAAGCACGTAGAGCCAGCCGATGAGCAGCACGAAGGCCGTGCACACGCGCCGCAGCGCGAGCGAGCCGAGCCGCGCCTCCGCGAAGTCGGGCACCGTGTACGCCCCCGAACGGCGCAGCGGGGCGGCGACGAACAGCACGAGCGCGAGGTAGCCCGCCGTGAAGCCGACCGGGTACCACAGGGCGTCGACCCCGTCGCGCAGGATCAGCCCGGCCACGCCGAGGAACGACGCGGCCGACAGGTACTCCCCCGAGATCGCGCCGGCGTTGGCGACCGGGCCGACCGTGCGCGAGGCGACGAGGAAGTCCGAGGTGCTGCGCGCGACCCGGACCCCGTAGGACCCGATGGCGGCCGAGGCGAGCGCGACGGCCACGAGCGCGACGAGCGCGGCCACGGCGGCGGCACTCATCGTTCACCCGTACGCACGGCGGCCTGACACACACCGTCACTGTGACAGGCCCACGGCCGGTCGTCACGCGACCGTCGTCACCTCATCGACGGATCGGGCTCGTCACCGCCCGTCCGGTCGGGGGACAGGCCGAGTCGTTCCGGTGCGTGCAACCGCAGCAGCGACCGGTCGACGTCGGGCGGCACCTCCGACCGCGAGGCGAGGCTCACCACGATCATCGTGAGGAACGCGGCGGGCACGGTGACGGCGGCGGGCCGGTTGAGCAGGACGCCGACCCAGCCGGGGGGCAGCGTGAGCAGCATGCTCGCCGCGGTGCTGAGCCCGGACAGGCCGCCGCCGACGAGCACGCCGGCGATGGCCCCGCGGGCGGTCAGGCCCCGCCACCAGATGCCGAGCACGAGCAGCGGGCAGAACGTCGAGGCGGCCACGGCGAACACCAGCGGCACGGTCAGCGCGAAGTCCAGCCGCGTGACGCCGAGCGCCATCGCGAGCGGCACCGCCGTCGCGAGCACGGTGGCGAGCCGGAAGTCGCGCAGCCTGCCGGTCAGCAGGTCGGTGAACAGCACCCCGGCGAGGCTGACGACGATGCCGGAGGACGTGGACAGGAACGCCGCGGCCGCGCCCGCCGCGACCAGCCCGCCGAGCAGCCAGCCCATCCACCCCGGGCCGAGCGCGGCCACCGGGACGAGCAGCACCGCCGCGTCGGTCTGCCCGCTGACCAGCAGCTGCGGCGTGTAGAACCGGGACAGCGCGCCGATCAGGGTGACCAGGACGTAGAACCCGCCGATCATCGCCAGCACGATCACCGTGGTGCGGCGGGCCGCGCGGCCGTCGGGGTTGGTGTAGAAGCGCACGAGCACGTGCGGCAGCCCCATCGTGCCGAGGAACCCGGCGATGAGGATCGAGTAGATCTCCAGGAGCTGGTCGTCCCGGTCGCCCGACATGGGCGAGAGCCAGGACTCGTCGGTGGCCGGGGCACCGGCGACCGACGGCACCGGGTCGCCCGCCGCGAACTCCAGGCGCGTGCCGGCCAGCACCTCGTGCGACCCGGGTGCCCAGTCGACGGGGCCGTCGACCCGCACCCCGTCGACGTCGCCCGCCGCGACCACCCGCACCGGCTCGGCCACCTGCAGCACGACGTCGGTGCGCACCTGCACGGTCGTGGCGGCCCGGAAGTCCGGCGACTCGGGCCGGTCGAAGCTGTGGCCCGCGCCCAGGAAGAACGCCAGCACGACGACGGCGGGCACGGCCAGCGCCGTGAGCTTGAGCCAGTACTGGAACGCCTGCACGAACGTGATGGACCGCATGCCGCCGCCGACCACCGTCAGCAGCACGACGACCCCGGCCGCGGCCACGCCCAGCCAGGCCGGCAGCGTGGTCAGGATGGTCAGCGCGAGCCCGGCGCCCTGCAGCTGGGGCAGCAGGTAGAGCCAGCCGATGACGAGCACGAACAGCGTGCAGATCCGGCGCAGCCGGGGCGAGTCGAGCCGCACCTCGGCGAAGTCGGGGACCGTGTACGCGCCGGAGCGGCGCAGCGGGGCGGCCACGAACAGCAGCAGCGCGAGGTAGCCCGCGACGAACGCCACGGGGTACCAGAGGGCGTCGACGCCCTCGCGGAGGATGAGCCCCGCGATGCCGAGGAACGACGCGGCCGACAGGTACTCCCCGGAGATCGCGCTCGCGTTGGCGACCGGGCCCACGGTGCGCGAGGCCACCAGGAAGTCCGACGTGCTGCGGGCGACCCGGACCCCGTAGGACCCGATGGCCGCCGACACGACGGCGACGAGCCCGATCGCGACCAGCGCGACCACCGCGGACGTGGGCACCCCGTCAGTCCTGGACCTGCTCGGCGAACTCGTGCTCCACGCGCTCCGCCGTGCGCGTGTGCCACCAGCCCAGCCCGTACAGGAACGGGTAGACGGCCAGCCCGAGCAGGATCCACGGCAGCCGGAACCCGAGCACCTCCGTCTGCCCGATCGCGGGGAAGAGCGCGAAGGCGAGCGGCAGCAGCCCCAGCAGCAGGCCGGCCACCAGCGCGAAGCGCAGCGCCACCCGCAGCTGCGAACGGATCAGGTCGGTGCGCAGCAGTTCGCCGACCGCGCCGCCGTCCTGGATGCTCTCCACCGTGCGCACCGGGCGGGCCCGGTTGCGCCGCTCCGACAGCACCACCAGCACGCGGTTGCCGGGGTCGGCGGCGAGACCGCCGGGGCCGTCGAGCGGGACCTCCCGCGACCACAGCACGCCGTCGTCACCGACGTCGTGCAGGTCGTCCACGTCGTCGTCGCCCTCGTCCGCGTCGTCCTCGCGGATCGGCTCGATGCGGGTGGTCGTCTCGACCTCGGGCACCACGGGCGGGGCGGCGAGCAGCCGGGCCGGGGCGCGCGGGGGCACGACGTCGGACGCGGGGCCGGTGGCGATGGTGACGGGCGGGCGGTGTCCCTGCTCGGGCAGGTCCAGGCCGATGCCGTCGGCGTCGACCCGGTGGTCCGGGAGCCGGTCCTGGTCGGGCCGGGCGTGGTCGGTGCGGGCCGCCGGCTGCTCGAAGCCCGGGCCGCCGAAGGAGTCCGGCTCCTGCGGGGCGTGGTGCTGGCGCGTGGCGGGCTCGGTGAACCCCGGACCGCCGAAGACGGCGGGCGCGTCGGTGGGCAGGCCCCGGGCGCTGCGGCGGAACGCGCGCGGCACCGGCCGGGCCGGGCGCGACGGCCCGCCGAGCACGTCGTCGGGCGCGGGGAGGGCGGGCCGCGCCGGGCGCGAGGGCC
>JAPLAT010000298.1 GCA_026393175.1 Pseudonocardiales bacterium | reverse complement strand
CGGGACCGAGCGCGACGCCCGGCGACATCGGCTGCGGGGCGGCAGGTTCCCGCGCGGCGGACGGCGGCGCGGCGGGTTCCGGCACCGAAGCCGGGGGTGGCGGCGCCGCGGGGGCACCCGGCGGGTCCGGGGCGGCACCGTCCGGGCGGACCGGGGTGGCCGGGTCAGTCGTGGCGGGTGGAGCGGTCGGGGCGGACGGGGCGGCCGGGCCGGACGGTGCCGTGGGGGCGGTCGGGGCGGCGGGGTGCAGGGCGAGCAGGGCGCGGACCGCGTCGGCGGCCCCGGGGCCGTCGGCGGCGACCTCCACCCGGTGCCCGCGCAGCGCGCCCAGCGTCGCGACGCGGGAGAGGCTCGCGGCCGGGACCCAGCCCGAGCCGGTGGTGGCGTTGCGCAGTCGCACCGGCGCGTCGAGGGTGCGGGCCAGCGCGACCAGCCGCGCGGCGGGCCGGGCGTGCAGGCCGTGCGGGTCGTCCACGACGAACACGCCGCTCGCCTCCCCGGGGCGGGCGCCCGCCGGCGCGGTGGACGACGGCTCGGGGGACGGCGCGGCGGGAGCGTGCCCGCCCAGCTGCTCGGCCTTGCCCGCCAGCGCCCCGACCGCCTCCGCCGCGACGGCGGCGCGGTCCGCCCCGCCCGCGGCGGCGACGGCGGCCACCACCAACCCCTCGACGAACGGCGCCGGGCAGAGCACGACCCGCTCGGCGAGCGCCGGGTCGTCGAGCAGTTCCAGGGCGAGCTCGGCCGACAGGACGGCGCTGCCCAGGTCCATCACGACGACGACGCCGGCCCCCCGGTCGGCCGCGCCGACCGCCGCCGCGATCGCCGCGGCGTCGGTGCCGAACCCCCCGTCGAGCCCGGCGGCCACCTCGATCGGCGCGTCCCCCGCCATCTCCCCGGCCAGCGCGACCGCGGCGTCGGCGAGCGCCCGGGAGTGCGAGACGGCGACGAGGCCGACCGGACCGTCGGTCACGGCAGGGTGGCCGCGGCGGTCTCCAGCAGGAGGGCCGCGGAGGTCGCGCCCGGGTCCTGGTGGCCGATGCTGCGCTCGCCGAGGTAGCTGGCCCGGCCCTTGCGCGCCTGCATCGGCACGGTGGCGTCCCGGCCGGCCGCGGCGGCGTCGGCCGCGGCCCGCAGCGCCCCGGCCAGGTCGCCGGGGTCGGCGGCGACGGCGGCGTCCAGCGCGTCGAGGGCGGGGAGCAGGGCGTCGAGCATCGTCTTGTCCCCCGGCCCGGCCTTGCCACGGGCGACGACGCCGTCCACGCCCGCGCGCAGGGCCGCGGCGAGCGCGGCGGCGTCGAGGGCGTCCGCGTCGCCCGCGGCACCCGCCATCCGCAGGAAGAACGTGCCGTAGAGCGGGCCGCTGGCCCCGCCCACGGTGCTGACCAGCGTCATCCCCGCCTGCTTGAGCAGCACCGCCGGGCCGCCGGAGGTGTCGAGCTTGGCCACGACCGCCGCCGTGCCGCGGGCCATGTTGGCCCCGTGGTCGGCGTCGCCGATCGCCGAGTCGAGGCGGGTCAGCTCGTCGGCGTGCGCGGCGATCCCGTCCGCGAACGCCCGCAGCCACCGCTCCAGCGCGGTCGCGTCCACGCTCATGCGCCCCACCGCAGGCCCGGGGTGCGCACCGGGGCGTCCCAGAGGCGGGTGAGCTCGTCGTCGAGGCCCAGCAGCGTGACCGAGCAGCCGGCCATCTCCAGGCTGGTGATGTAGGGGCCGACCAGGCTGCGGGTGATCTGCACGCCCTC
The DNA here is from genome assembly GCA_026393175.1 of Pseudonocardiales bacterium. Taxonomy (GTDB): domain Bacteria; phylum Actinomycetota; class Actinomycetes; order Mycobacteriales; family Pseudonocardiaceae; genus Pseudonocardia. Next base: position 129 of record JAPLAT010000298.1, on the reverse strand, counting down.
CGCGTCGAGCAGCCGCGCCACCTCGCCGTACATGAGGTACAGCTCGAGCAGCGGGGTGCCGCCCATGCCGTTGACGAACGCGAGCACCGGGCCGCCGGTGAAGTCGCGGTCGGCGAGGATCGGCTCGAC
>JAPLAT010000016.1 GCA_026393175.1 Pseudonocardiales bacterium | reverse complement strand
CGCCCACCACGACCCCGGCCCCGACGACCTCCGCCGCCCCCGTCGCGGCCCCGGACGCAGCCTCGGACGACGAGGACGACCGGGTGGTCGCAGCCGCCCCGCCGCGGCCCTCCACCCGGGCGGCCGCCCCCGAGCCCGTCCCGAGCCCCGAGCCGGAGCCCCGGCCTGCCCCGCAGCCGGCCCCTCAGCCCGTCGCGCAACCGGCCCCGGAGCCCGAGCCGGAGCCTTCCGTCCGCTACGAGAACTGCGCGGCCGTCCGCGCCGCCGGCGCCGATCCCATCCGCCGCGGCGACCCGGGGTACGGCGAGCACCTGGACCGGGACGAGGACGGCGTCGGCTGCGAGTGAATCGCGGCCGCACCGGCGTCGAGAGCCGTACGGTCGGGGCCCGTCGGCACAGCCCGCGCGGGACGCCCACCCCGCTCCACCCGACCCGATGATCACCGTCTCGGCGCGTTTCCGGCCAGATCCGGCCGCTTTGGCGCCCAACTGCTGATCATGCTCCGCCGCAGCACTCCCAGGGCGGCCGCGACGAGCCCTGCCGCCGAACCCAACGACCCGAGAAGGGCCGGCCGACGTACGGCCTCCCGGCACCCGCGAGCGATCACGGGCAACGTCACTCGATCGTGGCGACGAGGTCGTCCGCCACGCAAATCGGACCGCGGTGTCGGCTCGCCTGTGACCCTCTGCAACGATTCGCGGTCTGGCGAAGGCGTGGATCACCCCATCGGAGCAGCTGGCCATGATCGAGAACTCCACTCAGGGACTGACCCTGCTCGACGCGGACAACGACGCCGAGGTCGTGGGTACCGAGCACCACACCGACGCGCTCATGCGCTGGGCCCCCGGACCGGACGGCCGGGCCCGCCGCGTGGCTGCGGAGCTGCGGGTCGCCGGTGACGACGTCCAGGGCCGGTGGATCGAGGTCCTCCTCGACGGTCTGCCGGTCGGCGGGCTCGCGCCCGACGCGGCGTTCCGGCACGCGCGGCACATCGAGGCGGTGCTGGAGCGCGGCGGGCGGCCGGCCGCGAACGGCCTGGTCCGGATGGGGGCGCGTGGTCCGCAGCTCGAGCTGCGCCTGCCCGACCCGTCCGCGCCCGTCCGCGCGCCACTGCCGCCCGCCGGGCCGCCCGTGGAGCGGCCCGACGCCAGCATGTGGCCACGGGAGCGCCGCTCGCCCCGCACCCCGCTGCTGATCGGTGGCGGCGTGCTGGCGCTGCTCCTCGTCGTCGGCATGGTCGTCGGCGGCACCACCGGCGGGCGCCCGGCGTCGACGGACGACGCGCTGCGCCCGACCGCCGTCCGCACGACGACGCCCGTCCCCACGACGACGACACCGGCGCCGCCGCCGACCAGCACGGTCGCGCCCGTCGCCGAGACCCGCACCCCCACCACCACCCGGCGCGCGCCCCGCACCACGCCCCGGCCCGTGCCGACCACCACAGCCGCACCGGTGGTCACGACCACGCCGCCCGCGCCGCCCGTGACACCCCCGCCCGGACCGACGACGACCACCCCGAGCCCGGCCACCGGCGACGAGTGCCCCCCGGAGGGACCGGGCCCCCTGTTCGGGGACGACGCCGCGCCCACCTGCGCGCCCGGCGCAAACTAGGCGCGCGGGCGGGCCCGCTGCGGTAGGACTCGCCGCATGACCACCGTCCGCGAACTGCACGGCACGACCGTGCTCGTCCTGCCCGCCGACGGCCCGCCCATCGCCGGCGAGGCCGACGCGCTCGACCTCGTCGCCGCGGCGTCCGGGTCGGACGCCGCCCTCGTCGCGGTGCCGGTGGAGCGGTTCGACGAGCGCTTCTTCACGCTGTCGACGGGCGTGGCGGGCGCGGTCCTGCAGAAGCTCGTGCAGTACCGGACGCGGCTGGCCGCGGTCGGCGACGTCGCCGGGCACGTCGAGCGGAGCTCCGCGCTGCGCGACCTCGTGCGCGAGTGCAACCGTGGGCGCGACACCTGGTTCGTCGCCGATCTCGAGGAGCTGGCGGGGCGGCTCGCGCGCTGACCGATGAGTCGGGCGGCCGGCCCGGGTCGGAAGGGGAACACGAGCCCGAGGAGGAACCGGTGATCGATCCGGCCGCGCTGCACGACACGCTCGCCCCGCACGTCGGCGCGGACGTGCCCGGGGCCGTCGCGCTCGTCGCGCGCGGCCCGGAGGTGCACGTCGAGGCCGTCGGGCACCTCGCCGCCGGCGGCCCACCGATGCCGCGCGACGCGATCGTGCGGATCAGCTCGATGACCAAGCCGGTCGTCGCCGCCGCGGCGCTGCTCCTCGTCGACGAGGGGGTCCTCACGCTCGACGGCCCGCTGGACGACCTGCTGCCCGAGCTGGCCGACCGGCGTGTGCTGCGTGCCGTGGGCGCCGAGCTCGACGACACCGTCCCCGCGCGGCGCCCGCTCACCCTGCGGGACGTGCTGACCTCCCGCACCGGGCACGGGTTCGTCCTGGCCCCGCCGGGCACGCACCCCGTCCAGCGGGCGATGGACGAGCTCGGGGTCGCGCCGGGGCCGCCCGGGGTGACCCCGCGGCCCGGCCCCGACGAGTGGCTGCGCCGGCTCGGCACGCTGCCGCTGCTCTCCCAGCCCGGCGAGCGCTGGCACTACGACACGCCCTTCGACGTGCTCGGGGTGCTGCTGGCCAGGGCGGCGGGGCGGTCGCTGCCCGCGCTGCTGGACGAGCGGGTGTTCGGCCCGCTCGGCATGACCGACACCGGGTTCCACGTGCCCGCGGCGGCCCTCCCCCGCTTCGCCACCGCGTACGCCCCCGACGGGACCGTGACGGACGACCCCGCGACGGGCGCGTGGAGCCGCGAGCCGGACTTCCCGTCCGGGGCGGGCGGCCTCGTCTCCACGGCGGACGACTGGTTCGCCTTCTCCGAGATACTCCGCGCGGGACGACTGCTGCGCCGCGACACCGTCACCCGGATGACGTCGGACCAGCTCGACCCCGACCAGTCCGACGGCGTGTTCCTCGCGGTCGGGCAGGGCTGGGGGTTCGGCCTGGCCGTGGGCCCGCAGCCCGGCCGCTACGGCTGGGACGGCGGGCTGGGCACGTCGTGGGCGACCGACCACACCGGGACCGGGGTGCTGCTCACCCAGGTGCAGTGGGACGAGCGCGGGCCGCACCCCGTGTTCGGCGACTTCTGGGCGGCCTGGTGAGGAGGTGTCGATCCGCGCCGGTGCCGTTCGTCTGGAGGTGAACCCCGACGACAGGAGGAACAGCCATGCCCCGCTACCTGCTCTCGATCTACCAGCCCGACGGCGACCCGCCGCCTCCCGAGGTCCTCGACCCGGTCATGGCCGAGCTCGGGCGGCTGAACGACGAGATGCGCGCGGCCGGTGCGTGGGTCTTCGCCGGCGGCCTGCACCCGCCGAGCACCGCCACCGTCATCCGCGCCGGCGGCGAGGTCCTGCTCACCGACGGCCCGTTCGTCGAGGGCAAGGAGCACCTCGGCGGGTTCACGGTGATCGAGGCCGAGGACCTCGACGCGGCGCTGGGCTGGGGGACCCGGCTGGCGAAGGTGCTCGCGCCGCTGGCGGTCGAGGTCCGGCCGTTCGCCGGATGACCCACCCGGACGTCGCGGCCGTGTTCCGCGCCGAGCACGGCCGCGCGGTGGCCGTCCTGACCCGCGTCCTCGGCGACATCGACCTCGCCGAGGACGCGGTGCAGGACGCGTTCGCCACGGCGGTGACGCGCTGGCCGGTCGACGGTCTCCCGCCCAGCCCGGCCGGCTGGATCATCACGACCGCGCGGAACCGGGCGGTCGACCGGCTGCGCCGCGAGTCCGCCCGCGCCGGCAAGCACGCCCAGGCGGCGCTGCTGCGCGGTGAACCACCGACCGAGGAGGACCCCGTGAGCGACGACCGGCTCCGGATGGTGTTCACCTGCTGCCACCCCGCGCTCGCCCCGGCCGCGCAGGTCGCGCTCACGCTGCGGCTGCTCGGCGGGCTGACGACGCCGGAGATCGCCGAGGCGTTCCTCGTGCCGGAGGCGACGATGGCGCAGCGGATCGTCCGGGCCAAGGCCAAGATCCGCGACGCCCGCATCCCCTACCGCGTGCCGTCGGAGGCGGAGCTGCCCGACCGGCTGCCCGCGGTGCTCGCCGTGGTCTACCTCGTCTTCACCCGGGGGCACCTGCGGCGCCAGGACCTCGCGGCGGAGGCGGTCCGGCTGGGCCGGTTGCTCGCGGCGCTGATGCCCGACGAGCCCGAGGTCGTCGGCCTGCTGGCGCTGATGCTGCTCACCGAGGCCCGGCGCCCCGCCCGCGGCGACGGCACCGTGCTCCTGGCCGACCAGGACCGCGCCCGCTGGGACGCCGCGATGATCGCCGAGGGGCACGCGCTCGTCCGCGCCTGCCTGCGCCGGGGCCGCCCGGGCCCGTACCAGGTCCAGGCCGCGATCAACGCCGTGCACACCGACCCGCCGACCGACTGGCGCCAGGTCGTCGCCCTCTACGACCAGCTCCTCGACCTCGCCCCCACGCCGGTCGTCGCGCTGAACCGGGCCGTCGCCGTCGCGGAGGTGGACGGCCCGGCCGCCGGGCTCGCCCTCGTCGAGAACCTCGCCCTGGACCGCTACCCGCACTTCCACGCCGTCCGCGCCGACCTGCTCCGCAGGCTGGGCCGCCGCGCCGAGGCCGCCGACGCCTACGCCGCCGCCCTCGACCGCACCGAGGACCCCGCCGACCGCGACTTCCTGGCCCGCCGCCGCGCCGAGCTGGGCTGACCCGCGCCGACTCCCTGCGGAGGAGTGTGCCGTCAGGGCACTCGGCGCAGCCCTCCCGGCACTTTCTCCGGATCTCGGCACCCGTTCGGGGCGCAGGGTGCCCCCGGTGGGGGTCGAACCCACACTGTGACCCTTTTAAGGGGCCTGCCTCTGCCGGTTGGGCTACGGGGGCGCGGGCCCCAGGGTATGGGGCCGCGCCCGGACGGTGTCGGTGCCCGCCGCTAGCGTCGCCCGCATGACCGACGCCACGCCCCCGTGGGAGCCGCCGCTCGCCGGTAGCGAGGTCGAGCACCTGATCGGCATGCTCGACCGGCTGCGC
>JAPLAT010000312.1 GCA_026393175.1 Pseudonocardiales bacterium | reverse complement strand
CAGGCCCTGCAGCTGCGCGTCGAGCTGCGACAGCGCCTGCGCCAGTCGCGGGTCGCCGAACGCCTGCTGGGACAGCTCCATGAGCTCGTTGCGCTGGGCCTCGGTCATCGAGTTGAGCATCCGCTGGGCGGCCGCGGCCCGTTGCGCCAGTACGTCGATCAGCTCGTCGGTGGTGCGCGGGTTCTCCGGGAAGAACTCGCCGTGCCTGCCCATGAACTCGGCGAACTGCGCGGTGGTGTCCTGGCCCTGCGCGTGGTTCGCGAGCAGGTCGTTCAGGTCGTCGAGCATCTGGCGGATGCGCTCGACGTCCTCCGGCGTCGCGTTCTCCATGGCCTGCTTCATGCCCTGGAAGCGCTGGTCCAGCATCTCCCGGCCGAGCAGGTCGCGGATCTCGTCGTAGGCCTCGCGGGCCTCGGCGCTGCGCCAGTCGTACTCGGCCAGCTCGCGCACCGCCCCGCCGGTGTCCGAGGGCAGCGCGTCGAGCTGCATCTCGCGGAACCGGGCGTCGTCGCCGTCGTCGCGGCCCAGCGCGTCGCGCTCGGCCTCCAGCGCGCGGGCCAGCAGCTCGCGCACCTCCTGCAGCGTGCCGTCGAGGCGGTTCTCCCGCTGCAGCCTGCTGCGCCGCTGCCAGACCTCGCGGGTCAGCTCGTCGAGGCCGCGCCGGTCCTGCAGCCCGCGGCGGAGCAGCTCCTGCAGCGCGGAGCGGGGCGAGGCGCCCTCCATGACGTCGCGGCCGATCTCGTCCATGGCGGCGCGCAGGTCGAACGGCGGGGCGAGGGGGTCGGGGCCGTCGGTGAAGCGGCCGTAGCGGTAGCCGGGGCGCCGCCGGGTCACGACGCGCCGCCGGGGCGCGCCGGCGCCGGGCGGCGCGTGTGTTCTGGTGCCCTCACAAGCTCGGTCACCACCCCACGCTACGTCCGCGCGGGCCCGGCCGCCTCAGAACGCGAGCCCGTGCCGCTCCACCAGCGGTGCCGTCCCGTCGAGGTCCACCTCACCGCCGTAGCGGGCGGCCATCGCGACCAGCTCCGCGGGGGACGGCTCCCGCGCGGCCAGCTCCCGGAACAGCTCCTCCAGCCCGCCCGGGGTGATCACCTCCAGGACCGCGGCGGGCTCGTCGCCGGCGTTCCAGAACGTGTGCCATTCCCCGCGCGGCTTGACGATGAGGTCCCCCGGCCCGCCCTCGACCTCCACGCCGCCGAGCACGGCGCCGATCCGCCCGGACAGCACGAAGGAGAACTCGTCCTCGTCGCGGTGCCGGTGCAGCGGCGCGGCCAGCGCGTGCGGGGCGAACAGGTGCTGGACGAGCGAGACCCGCCCGCCGGTGGCGGCGGCGTCGACGAGGAAGCGGTCGACGACGCCCGCCGTCGGGTGCGGGGGCCCGTCGACGGCGGCGACGACGCGGTGCACCGGTCGTCCCGGCGCCGGCCGTCCTGGAGCTGTGGTCATGGCGGGGACGCTAGGGGCGAGCGCGACCCCGGGCCCATACCAGGGATCTGGTGTTCCGCGGGCGCCCCGGCGGCCGTACCGTCGCGCGATGGGCACCCCGGACCTGCCGCGGGCCGCCGAGCGGATCGCGCGGCTCACGGCGTCGGCCACCGACGTCGTCACGCTGTGGCGGGCCGCCTCGGACGTGCTGGCCGGGGCGGTGCCGCACTTCGGCGCCCCGTGCTGGTACACGACCGACCCCGCGTCGCTGCTCATCACGAGCCACTACAACCCCGAGATGGCGGTGTTCCCCGCGGAGTGGCTCGCCGACGAGTACTACGGCGACGACGTCAACAAGGTCGCCGACGTGGCCCGCTCGCCGAGCGGCCTGTCGACCCTGCACGACGCACTGGGCGGCGACCCGACCTCGAGCCCGCGGTGGCGGCAGAACCGGGAGATGGGCGCGGACCAGGAGCTCGTGCTCGCGCTGCGCACCCGCACCGGGGAGGTGTGGGGCGCTCTGGGGCTCTACCGGGAGCCCGACCGGCCGCGGTTCGACCCGGCCGAGCGCGCGTTCCTGACGGCCGTCGCCCCGCATTTGGCGGAGGGGGCGCGGCGCGCGCTGCTGGTCGGCGAGGCGACCGACCCGGACAGCCCCGAGGCGCCGGGACTGCTCGTGCTCGGCGCCGGCTGGGAGGTCGAGTCGGCGTCGCCGGAGGTCTGGCGCTGGCTCGCCGGGCTCCCCGACGGCGACGCCGGCACCGGGCGGCTGCCCTCGGCGGTCCTGTCGGTGGCCGGGGCGGCCCTGCGGTCGGCGGAGCGCCCGGACCGGGCGGGCACCGTGGCGGTGGCCCGGGTGCTCGCCAGGGACGGGACGTGGGTCGTGCTGCACGGCGCCACCCTGCTGACGACGGGCGAGCCGCGGGTGGCCGTCATCGTCGAGCCGGCGCACCCCGCGCGGATCCAGCCGCTGCTCATGTCCGCCTACGGGCTCACCGAGCGGGAGCGGGACGTCACCCGCCTCGTCCTGCTCGGGGCGTCCACCGCGCAGATCGCCGCCGGGCTGGTGGTCTCGCCGCACACCGTGCAGCAGCACCTCAAGAGCGTGTTCGACAAGACGGGGGTGCGGAGCAGGCGCGACCTCGTCGGTCGCATCTTCTTCGCCCACTACGAGCCCCGGCTGCGCGACAACGAGGACCGCGCGGTGCGCGCCCGCCCGCTGCGCGGCGGGCCCTGCCCGGGACGTCACCGTCGCGGCCGGGCGCGGGCTGAGCCCCCACCGGTCGACCCTCAGCGGGGCAGCCCGGCGAGGAACCGCTCCACCTCGGCCAGGAACACCCCGGGGTGCTCGACCTGCACCCAGTGCCCGCAGTCCGCCACCGTCACCAGCCGCGCGCGGGGCATCGTGGCCGCCGCGACGACCGAGCCGCGCAGCGGCACCAGCCGGTCGTGGCGGCCGTGCAGGAACAGCGTGGGCGCCCGGATCTCCCCGACCCGCGCGGTGAGGTCGTTGCGCATCCGCCACGGCCCCAGCGTCGCCTGGTTGTAGCGCAGGTAGCCCAGGCCGCCACCCGGGCGGCGGGCCTCGCGCACCATCGCCCGGCGCAGGGCGTCGGGCACGGAGCGCGGGTCGTGCACCATCGCCCGGACGGCGGCCCCGGTGAACCGGTTGGCCACCCGCAGCACCGGCAGCAGCACCGCGTCGGGGAGCCGGGAGGCCAGCCACGCGAGCGGGTGCGTGAGCCGCGAGCCCGCCCGCGCCACCAGCCCGCCCGGCGCCACCAGCACGAGCCCGGTCACGGCCTCCGGGTGCCGCAGCGCGACGTTGAGCACGACGTCGCCGCCCATCGACACCCCGACCCAGACGGCCGGGGTCACGCTCGCGGCCCGCGCGACCTCCACCGCGAGGTCGGCCGTCGCCGCCGGGTGGCCGTCGAGCGGGACGCCCGTCGTGTCGCCGGAGCCGGGCAGGTCGAACGCCAGCACCGGGTGGTGGCGCGCCAGCGGCCCGAACACCTCCGCCCAGGAGATGCCGGCGTGGTCGGGGCCGCCGCCGTGCACGAGCACCAGCGGGGGCCCGGCGGCGGTGTCCCCGCCGCGCAGCAGCCGCACGCGGCCCCCGCGGTGCTCGGCGAACTCCTCGCGGGCACCGGCCGGGACGGGCGGGCGGTCGTCGGCGGGCATCGGGGCCGATCCTGGCAGAGGCCGCCCGAGGAGAGGGCGCTCACCGGCCGTTCACGGTGCCGCCGTCATCCGGACGGATGGTGGTCGCTGCCGCCGACCCCGGGCCGGACGTGTGCGTGGGTGGTGGCGGGCCGAGCGGCCGTCGCGCCGTGAACGGCACACCATGGTCCTCCGGCGTCGCCGCGGAGACCATGGTGTGCCGCTCAGCCGTAGCTGACGCTGTCGTCGTCGGCGGCGTCCTTCGCGAGCCGGCGGGTGAGGAACAGCAGCTCGAGCGCCAGCTCCGCGGCGCTGGCCATCGGGCCCGGCTCCTCGGTGCCGCCGGCGTCGAGCCGCTTGGCCA
>JAPLAT010000387.1 GCA_026393175.1 Pseudonocardiales bacterium | reverse complement strand
TACGTGACGGTCCCCACGGGCGGGACCACGCAGGCATGCCGGCCCTCGCGGGAACCGGCGCAGCCGGCGTTGTCGGGCGACACGCGGGCAACGGTAGGCCCGGTGGACGGGGACGGTCCAGCGTGCCCGCGCGTCGCCCGGCGGTCGCTCCCGCTCGCCGCACCGCCGCCGGGCCCGATGACCCACGGAACACGACGGCCGGGCCGGTCGTTGCCCCGATCATGGCCGTCAGCGGAGACCCCGAGACCAGCAGGCACGCCGACCTCTCGCAGGACCAGATCGACCAGATCCTGGAGAGCGGCACCACCGAGGGGGTCGAGGTCAAGGGCACCCCCGTCGTGCTGATCACCTACCGCGGGCGCAGGACCGGCGAGCGGCGCCACCTGCCCTGCATGCGCGTGGAGCACGAGGGCTCCTACGCCTGCGTCGCGTCCAAGGGCGGCGCGCCGGAGAACCCGGCCTGGTACCCGAGCGTGCGCGACGCGGCGCGCGTCGACCTGCAGGACGGCACCGTCACGCGGGCCTACGCGCCCCGCGAGCTCACCGGCGAGGAACGCTCGGTGTGGTGGGAGCGCGCGGTGGCCGCGTACCCCGACTACGCCGAGTACCAGCGCCGGACCGACCGCGAGATCCCCGTCCTCGTGCTCGAGCCGCGCGACTGACGCGGCCGCCGACCGGGCCGGCGACCCCGTTCAGCGCAGCGGGAACCCCCGCTCCCGCAGGGCGGCGCGCAGCCGGTCCCGGCCCCGCAGGCCCGCGACCGAGCCGAAGCGGTCCGCCACGCGGTCGACCCACCGGCCGGGCAGTCCCTCGGCGGCGTAGAACGCCCCGATCACGTCGTCGTAGGCGGCGACCGGCCCGTCCTGGCGCTCCAGGTCGTAGGTCTCGTGGTGCAGCACCACCTCCTGCGGCAGCCGCGGCTTCACCGCCGCGGCCACCGCCGGGTCCGGGTGGCCGACGACCAGCCCGAACGCCGCCACGACGTGCGGGGGCAGCGCCAGCTCCGCCGCGACCTCCACCGGGTGGTTGCGCAGCGCGCCGATGTAGACGGTGCCCAGGCCGAGCGACTCGGCGGCGAGCGCGGCGTTCTGCGCCGCCAATGCCGCGTCGACGAACGCGACCAGCGCGCTCTCGACTAAGTCGCCGCCCTCGGTGTCACCGCGCCGGGCCTGCGCGATGCGCCGGGCCCTGGCGAGGTCGGCCAGCCACACCAGCAGCAGCGGCGCCCGGGCGATGTGCGCCTGGCCGCCGGCCAGCCGGGCGAGGCGGGCCCGCCGGTCGGCGTCCCGCACCGCGATCACGCTCCACAGCTGCAGGTTGCTCGACGTGGCGGCCGACTGCGCGGCCGCCACCAGCGTCGGGACCACCGTGTCCGGCAGGGGGTCGGGCAGGTAGGCGCGCACCGAGCGGTGTGCGAGCTGCGCGGCGAGCACGGCGTTGACGTGCCCGAGCCGGGGTGCCGTGCCCCCGAGGGCCACGCCGTAGCGCTCACCGGCCCCCGCGTCGAGGTCGGAGGTGGTCATGGGGCGGGCGTCCTCGGTCGGGAGCGGGGGTCGTCGACGGCGTGCTGTTGGGTGACCGGATCGTCGCAGACCGCACGGCCGCCCGGCGCGCCGAGGACGTGCCGGGGTCGGCACCGTGCCGCCGCGGGTCCCGGACGGTGCGCGACGCTCGGGGCCGGTTCGCGCGCGCCCAGGGGATCCCCCGGTCCCGGTCGGTCCCGTCGACCGTCCTGTTCAGGTCGCGGACCGGCCCGTCACGGGCGCGACGCCACATCGGTCGGCGAGCGACCTGGTCGAAGACCAGCCAGGTGCGGGTGCCCCGGACGCCCGGCAGGGACTGGATGCGGCCCAGCACGGCGTCGCGCAGCGCGGTGTTGTCCGGCGCCCCGGACAAGCAGTACGTCGAACTCGCCGCTCACCAGCCGGGGGTGGGCGGCGCTGCGGGAGAGGTTGAGCCGCTCCAGCGCGCGCACGGGGCCCCCACCAGGTCGCGGCGATGCGGACGGCGGGCCCCCCAGCGGCTGCTGCTCGCCCTCGTCGACGCGGTCACGGCCGAGATGGACGTCAGCGGGGTTCCGCGGCCGGCGAACCCCGCTGGTGTCCGTCTCGACGGGGATGGCCGCGCGACGAGCTGACCGGTCACCCCGCCGGGCAGCGCTCCTGGCGCCCGAAGCGGAACGCCTCCGCGGTCGTGAGCGCGCCGTCGTCGTCGCAGTCGATCGCGTCGAAGCGCTGCGCGGTACCGCCGGTCCACTCCACGGCGCTCATCCTGCCGTCGCGGTCGGTGTCCACGGCCGCGACCAGATCGGGGAGCCCGGCCCCGTCCGCGGGCGGCGCGCCGGCCGGGGGTGCCGCGGCGGCGTCCGGCGGGTCGGACTCGAGGCACAGGTGGTCCGGCCGCGCGGACTCGGTCTCCAGCAGCACCACGGTCTCCTCGGCGGCGCGGGTCGCCTCGTCGCCGGCGAGGTCGCCGTCGCGGTCGGTGTCCCAGGTGCGGCGGCTTGTCTCGCCGTCGGCGACGAACTCCGCGCGGGACACGAGGCGGCGACCGGGCGGAGGGGGAAGCGTGTCGTGGTCATGGCCCGAGCGTCGCGGGCGGTCCGGGCGGCGGGCTGTGCCGCGGGTGTGCGGTCGGTGTGAGCGGGCGGGAGCGTCAGCCCGGCTCGCGGTGCCGGGCGAGGATGTCCTCGCCGGACGCCCGGACGTGCTCGCACATGACGCGCTCGGCGGTCTCCGCGTCACCCGCCAGCACGGCCTTGCCGACGGCGTCGTGCTGGGCCGCGCTCGCGGCCGCGCCCTCGGCCGTGGCGAGGCGCCGGAACTGCAGCCGGAACGCGCGGGTCCGCAGCTGCCCGACCAGCTCGGCGAGCAGCGCGCTCCGGGCGAGCTCGACGACGAGGGCGTGGAAGCGTTCGTTGTGGGCGATGTAGCCGGGCAGGTCGAGCACGTCGACGAGCCGGCGGTTCTGCGCGAGCGCCTCCTCCATGCGCGCGCGGTGCCCGGGCTCGTCGATGTGGCGGGCGGCGAGCCCGGCGGCGGCGCCCTCGAGGATCTCGCGGAGCTGGTAGAGCTCGCGCACGTCGTCGGCACTCATCCGGCGCACGACGGCGCCGCGGTTGCGCTCCAGCACGAGGTGGCCCTCGGCGGCGAGCCGGGACAGGGCCTCGCGCACGGTGCTGCGCCCGGCACCGAACTCGGCGACCAGCTCGCTCTCGATGAGCCGCTGGCCGGGGGCGAGCTCGCCGTCGCGCAGGCGGCGCAGCACCTCGGCGGCGAGGCGGTCGACGGCGGAGCCCCGGGAGGGGCGCGGGGTCGGGGTCACCGGTGCATCCTCCTCCCGGGGCGGGCCCTCACCGGCAGAACCGCGCCGGCAGCTCCTCGCGCGGGAACTCCCGCACGTGGCGCAGGTACATCATCAACGCCTGGTCGGGCCCGCTGAGCAGGGTGTCCTCGCGGAAGTGGATGTTCTGGAGGACGGGCTGGTCGCCCTCGGTGAGGAACACGGTGAACTGCTCCATCCCGATGAGCATGTTCTCCACCTCCTCCGGCGTGCCCGCGTCGCGCGGGGCGAACACGACGCTGTAGTTCTTCGTGTGCCCGGGCACCGTCGGCGTGCCGGCGGCCAGGGCCCGGAACCGGGCGCCGCCGAGCACGCCGTCCATCGTGAAGATGTTCGTCCCGGTGATCTTCACGTACTGGTCCATGTCGCCGAAGTCGTCGCTGGTCAGCAGCGCGCGGTAGCCGATGGAGGCGGCGTCGCGGTCGAAGCCGCGCACCGGCTCCACCAGCCGCAGCTCGTGGACGATCGTCAGGTGCTGGAGGTCCAGCGAGTTCGAGAAGATCACGTAGGGGTCGACGGGGTAGTCGTACGGGTCGTCGAACACCCGGGAGGCGAGCGCGTCGGAGTCGACGCCGTCGAAGCCGGGGATGTCGAACGCCGGCTCCAACCCGTTGAACGCCCAGATCAGCCCGTAGCGCTCCGCGGTCGGGAACGGGAACAGCCGGGCGCGGGGCACGGGTCGGTCGCCGGCCGGGATGTGGGCGCAGGTGCCGTCCGGGCCGTACTCCCAGGCGTGGAACGGGCAGGCGATGTTGTCGCCGACGACGGTGCCGCCGGAGAGGTCGGCGCCGAGGTGGCGGCAGTAGGCGCTGCGCACCCGGGCGACGCCGTCCGCCCCGCGGTAGACCACCGCGCGGCCGTGCAGGAAGTCCTTCCCGACGACCTGCCCGACGCCGACCTCCGACGACAGCGCGACCGGGAACCAGCTGGCGGAGAACCCGCCCTCGCCCTCGGGGCGGATGCGCCCGGACGGCGGGGCGAGCAGGCCGGACGCGGCCCGCTCGGGGGCCGGGGTGGTGGGAGCGGCGGTCATCGGGTCTCCTCGGGTGCGGTCGGAGCGGCGAGGGCCTTCTCGCCGATCTGCTGGTCCTGCAGGTAGTGGCCGCCGGCGAGACCCAGCCCGCCGACGGGCGCGCCGTCGACGAGCACGGGGAAGCCGCCGGGCACGGCGAGCACCTCCCCGTCGGTGGCGGCCAGCGCCGTGACGAGGACGGGGTCCTCGTCGGCCATCGCGCGCACCACGTGGGTCGGGGCGCCGAACACCGCCGCGGCGGCGGCCTTGCGGACGGCGACCTCCCAGTTCACCCAGGGCACGCCGTCCATCCGGGCGCCGCTGACGACGCGGCCCGCGGCGTCGACCACCACCGCGGCGATGGGCACGCGCTCGGCGGCCGCGGCGTCCAGCGCGGCGGTGACGACCCGCTGGGCGAGGTCGAGGGGCAGGGCGGGACCGGTCATGGGCGCGTCCTCCGTCGTTGACAGGTGCGGTCGTCGTCACACACTATCGTCAGACAATCCTGTCTGACCAGAAGAGAGTCGCATGGGGATCCCCTACCTGTCGGCCGAGTGGGCCGACGAGATCACCCGGGCCGCGAACGCCGACCCGGAGTTCGTCGCCGCCCTGCGCGGCCAGGCGGCCTCGATGACGACCACCGTCACCGGCGGGCCGTCCGGCGACGACGTCACCTACGTCATGGCCTCCACGGGTCAGGCCTTCCACGTGCGGATCGGCGCCCCGGAGCAGCCCACCGACGCGGAGTTCCGCACCCCGTACGCGATCGCCGTCGGGCTGGCGGACGGTTCGCTCACCGCGCCCCGGGCGATGATGACCGGCAAGGTCCGCACCTCCGGCGACCTGCGCAAGGTCATGGCGCTCGGGCCGGCCATGAAGCGCCTGGCCGCGCTCGGCGAGCGGATCGGGGTCGCGTACTGATGCGCACCGCCCACGCCCGCGCCGTCGAGTGGTGGCACCCGTCGGGCCACCGCGGCGGCGGTATCGCCTTCAAGCGCCTGCTCGCCGGCACCGACGGCGCGCCGGACAACTTCGAGCTGTCGCTCGTCCGGTTCCCCGCGACCTACCGGACCCCGCGCCACCGGCACAACTACGACCAGGTCCGCGTCGGCCTGACCGGCACGCTCAACTACGCCCCCGGCCGCGACCTCGGCCCGGGCACCGTCGGCTACTTCCCCGAGGGCACCTCCTACGGGCCCCAGGTCGTCGAGGGCGACCCGCTCGGGATGGCCGTGCAGCTCGGTGGCGCGAGCGGCGAGGGCTTCTTCGGCTACGCGTCGCTGGCCCGGGGCTACCGGGAGCTGGCCGAGCGCGGCGAGTTCACCGACGGCGTGTGGCGCGGCCCCGACCCGCTGGCGGACGGCCGCGTCGTCAACAAGGACGGCTACGAGGCCGTGTGGGAGCACCTGGCCGGACGGCGCATCCGCTACGCCGAGCCCGCGTACGCCGAGCCGGTGGTCGCGCGCCTCGCCGGCTTCGCCCGCGCCCCGGTGCCCGACCAGCCGGGGGTGGCCGCGGCCCTGCTCGGCACGTTCACCGCCGCCCGCACCGCGATCACCGCCGTCGCCGTCGCGGCGGGGGCCACCCACACCACCACCCCGGCGCCCGCCGGGCAGCTGGTGTTCGTGCTCGACGGCGCGGTCGACGCCGGCCCCGCCCCGCTGGAGCGCCACGACGCCGCGCACCTGGAGCCCGGCGAGGCCGCCGAGCTCAAGGCGACCCAGGACGCCGACCTGCTCGTGATCGACCTGCCCCGCATTCCCCCGCCCCTGACCGACCCGGAAGGACGC
>JAPLAT010000105.1 GCA_026393175.1 Pseudonocardiales bacterium | reverse complement strand
GACGAGCTGCGCGCCGTCGACGGCGTGCTGGATATCAGAGGCAGCGCCACGGACCTGGTCCTCGGCGCCCGCGCCACCCCGACCGGCCCGGGTTGACCCACCCCCCCCGCGAGTCGGGGCC
Source organism: Pseudonocardiales bacterium (assembly GCA_026393175.1). Taxonomy (GTDB): domain Bacteria; phylum Actinomycetota; class Actinomycetes; order Mycobacteriales; family Pseudonocardiaceae; genus Pseudonocardia. The sequence goes on along the minus strand of JAPLAT010000105.1, from coordinate 3,478 downwards.
TGGGCGTGCGCGAAACGGGGTCCCGCCCTGCGCGAGTCCGGGCCTGGGCGTGCGCGAGTCGGGGTCCCGCCGTGCGCGAGTCGGGCGCCCGCCGGGTGACCCGCGGCGCACGCGGGACTGAAAGCGCCGCCACCGTCGTTGCCGCACGTGTGGACATGGTGGGTGCGGGGGTGCTGCTCGCGACGCTGCTGGTCGCGACCGCGGTCGGGCTGGTCCTGCGCGCCCGGAACGGCAGGCTGCGTCACGGCCGTGCCGAGGGCGGGTGGGCCCTGGCCGGTCGCCGCCCCGCGGACGACGAGCGGGTGCTCCTGCTGCAGCTCTCCTCCCCCGTCTGCGCCCCCTGCCGCCGCACGGCCGCCCTCCTGACCGACCTGCGGACGCGGGACCCGCGGATCGCGCACCTCGAGGTCGACGTCGCCGAGCGCCCGGACGTCGCCCGCGCCCTCGACGTCCTCCGCACGCCCACGGTGGTGGCGTTCGACCGGTCCGGCGCCGAGCTCCTGCGGGTCTCCGGCGTCCCCCGGACGGCTGACCTCGAGGCCGCGCTCGCGCCGCAGCTGACGTGAGCGATGTCCGGTCCGCGGGATCCCGCTCCCGCCGCCCGGGATCCTGGGCTACCCTCGGGCCCGTGTTCTGGCCGCTCACCCGACGTCGCGCAGTGGACCTGTGCCGCGTCGGCAGCTGCCTGTGTCACGCCTCCTGAGCATCCGCGTCCCCGTACCGCCCCTCAGGAGCCTCCTCATGTCCGCATCGGACCCCCCTCTCGACCCGCGCGGTGTCCGCTTCGCCGCGGCGCTGTCCACCGTGGTGCTCGCCGTCGTCCTGCTGACCGGCAGCGGCCTCCTCCTCGCCGCGCAGGCCGTCGTCTTCGCCCTCGCGGCGTTCGCGGGCCCGCGCTTCGCGCCGTACCCGCTGCTGTACCGCACGCTCGTCGCCCCGCGCCTCGACCCGCCCGCCGAGCGGGAGGACGCCGCACCCGTGCGGTTCTCCCAGCTCGTCGGGTTCGTGTTCGCCGTGGCGGGCGCGGTCGGCTACCTCACCGGCCTCACGCTGCTGGGCGTCGTCGCCACGGCGTTCGCGCTCGCCGCCGCCTTCCTCAACGCGGCCTTCGGCTTCTGCCTGGGCTGCGAGATGTACGCCCTGATCCACCGACTCCGCACGCACCGCAACCCGCAGGGAGCAGAAGCATGAGCCGCGAGGACGTCCTCGTCACCGCCGACTGGGCCGAGAAGAACCTCGGTACCGACGGCATCGTGTTCCTCGAGGTCGACGAGGACACCACCGCCTACGACGGCGGTCACCTGGCCGGCGCCGTGAAGATCAACTGGACCACGGAGCTGCAGGACGCCGTCCGCCGCGACATCGTCGACGCCGAGCAGTTCGCCGCCCTGCTGTCGGCCAAGGGCGTCTCGAACGACGACACCGTGGTGCTCTACGGCGGCAACAACAACTGGTTCGCCGCCTACGCCTACTGGCAGTTCAAGCTCTACGGCCACGCCGACGTCAAGCTGCTCGACGGCGGGCGCAAGAAGTGGGAGCTCGACGGCCGCCCGCTCACCACCGACGTGGTCGAGCGCACGCCCACCACCTACACCGCGAAGCCCGCCGACACCTCGATCCGCGCGTTCCGCGACGAGGTCGTCGAGGCGATCGGCAGCAAGAACCTGGTCGACGTCCGCTCGCCCGACGAGTTCTCCGGCAAGATCCTCGCGCCGGCCCACCTGCCGCAGGAGCAGAGCCAGCGCCCCGGCCACATCCCGGGTGCCATCAACATCCCGTGGAGCAAGGCGGCCAACGAGGACGGCACGTTCAAGTCCGACGAAGACCTGGCGAAGCTCTACGGCGACGAGGGCTTCGACGGCTCCCGGCCGACCATCGCCTACTGCCGCATCGGCGAGCGCTCCAGCCACACCTGGGTGGTGCTGCACGAGCTGCTCGGGCACGGCGACGTGAAGAACTACGACGGCAGCTGGACCGAGTACGGCTCGCTCATCGGCGTGCCGATCGAGCTCGGCGCGGGAGGCAAGTGATGTGCGGCGCCCCCGACCAGTCCGTCTCGCTCCCCGCGGGCACCGACCTGACGAAGGAGACCGTGCTCGCCGGGCGGGTCCTCGCCGGCGGTGAGCCCGTGGGCGGTGCGTTCGTCCGCCTGCTCGACGGCTCCGGTGAGTTCACCGCGGAGGTCGTGGCGTCGGCGAGCGGCGACTTCCGCTTCTTCGCCGCCCCCGGCACCTGGACCCTGCGCGCCCTGAGCCGGGCCGGCAACGGCCAGGCCGAGCTGACGGCCGACGCCCCCGGCCTGCACCAGACGCAGGTGCTGGTGGCCTCACCCCACCCCCGCCGTTCCAGGAAGGCCACCTTCACGAAAGATAGTTGCGTGATGGTGGCCTTCCTGCAACCGGGAGTAGGGTCTCCACCCGTGCAGTGGTTCTTCACGGGTCTCCTCATCGCGGTCAGCGCCGGCACCGTCGGCTACACCGGATGGCTGCTGCGGCGGCTGTTCACCGTCGAGCCGGGGGACCCGTCGTGACCGACGACGAGCTCCCCGGCACGATCACCGGCCCCGCCAACGCCGCCCCGGACTCGCCGCGACGCAACCGGCCGCGCTTCGACGACCTGCCGGTCCCCGACGACACCGCGAACCTCCGTGAAGGCCCCGACCTGCACCAGCAGTGCCTCGGGCTGCTCCCGCTCATCGGGGTGTGGCGCGGCACGGGTGAGGTCGTCTACCCCACGATCGAGACCGCGCACTACGGGCAGCAGGTCGTGTTCGCCCACGACGGCCGCCCGTTCCTGTCCTACGAGGCCCGCGCCTGGATCCTCGACGACGAGGGCAACGTCGTCCGGCCCGCCGCCCGGGAGACCGGGTTCTGGCGCCCCCAGGCCGACGGGGAGCTCGAGGTGCTGATCTGCCACGCCACCGGGATCAGCGAGCTGTACTACGGCCGGGCCCTGGACCTGCGCTCGTGGGAGATCCGCACCGACGCCGTCGTGCGGACGGCGACGGCGAAGGACGTGCAGGCCTCGCACCGCCTCTACGGCCTGGTGGAGGGCGGCGACCTCGCCTACGTCGACGAGCGGGCGATGATGGGGCAGCCGCTGCAGCCGCACCTATCGGCGCGGCTCCACCGCATCGCCGGCTAGCAGCGCCCGCAGCTCCCCGGCGTCCAGCCCGGACAGCCGCGCGAGCTGCTGCTCGCTCAGCCCCGTCGCGGCGAGCCGGTCGAGCACCCCGCGCAGCGTGGCGCGCTCGTGGGCCAGCGCGCCGGTGAGTCGGTCCAGCTGGCGGCGGCACGCGTCCAGCTCCACGGTCGCGCCGACGGCCCGCACGGGATCGTCGAGGAGCACGGCGAGCAGCCGGTCCCTCGCGTCACCGGAGCGGGCCTCCCGCGCGGCCAGCGCGCGGCTGACGGCGTCGGCCACGGTGCGGCCGGATCCCGCGGACGGCGGCGGGGCCGCGTCCGGCGCGGGCGCGGCG